>DASXNJ010000205.1:0-5679 GCA_036495145.1 Puia sp. | reverse complement strand
TAACGAATCATAACATGAAAATGATATGTAAGCTCATCTGATTCCGTCCGGATGAGTGATGGCCTGACTATATTAACGGCTTTATAAAACTGCTCTTTGGATATTCCGCGAAATGCATCCGGAAATTGTCCGGTAACCAGTGGATAATTGAAATCCCAGAATGGCCGGCTTCTGCCGACATGGTTTTCCCATAACCGGGACTGGGATTCATGGATTCCCAGCGAAGCGTATTCTCCCGAAGGCAATCCGTATTCCGATTCCGGCAGTCCCTGTTCATATAGCGCATGACCCGTTTCGTGAATACAGCTGAATAACATACTGCTAAAGTCATTTTCATCGATCCGGGTGGTTATCCGGACATCAAATTTATTAAAGCTGGTACTGAACGGGTGACTTGAAATATCCTGACGGCCTGCCTCAAAATCGAATCCCAATTCTGCGATTACCTGCATGCCAAGCGCCCATTGCTTTTTTTTATCGAATGAATTGAAAAGAAAAGAATCTTCGGGTGCTTTTGCACGCTGTATTTTTTCAAGCAGACTCCGCAGTTTCGGGAGCATGTTTTCGAAAATTTTATCCATCAGACCCACCGTGCATCCCCTTTCAAACTCATCCATCAGCGCGTCATAAGGATGATCCTTATAACCCAGTATTTCTGTTTCTTCTCTTTTCAATTGAACCAGTTCAGCCAGGTCGTTTTCAAATAGAGTAAAACGGTTTTCTTTTTTTGCCAGGTTCCACGCATCAAAACTTCTGGAAATGGTTTCGCTCATTTTTCGAACAAAGGCAGCGGGATATTTTTTCTGTTTTAGAAAGTCTATCCGGGTCAGTGAAATATTTTTTCTTTCTGTTTCATTGAGTTGGGCTGACCCATCGAGCGATTCCAGCATGGATTCCAGTTTTTCCGCAGTGGCCAGTTCATGTGCCATTTCGGAAAGAGTGGCTACCTGTTGGGCACGAAATCCGGAACCTTTTGCGGGCATATAAGTTTCCTGATCCCACTGCATCAATGCCAGTGCGGCCCTTACATCAGCCAGTTTGCGCATATGCTGCCGGTATAGTTCATATAATTCCCTGGCGCCTTCTGTTTTTATCATTTATTGAAAGTCTTGACTGAAATTCTGTTTTATTATAAAGGCAAGATAACAGAGATTTGCCCTAATTTTTACCATATGAACCGGAAACTTCTGTTCCTTTTTATAGTCTTTTTGTATTTTTTTCCTCTTTGCAGTTCTGCCCAGATGATTGACTCGATGATGAAAGTATATGCGGCCAGATTTCCTCAGGAAAAACTCTATCTGCAATTTGACAAGAAAGCCTATAATCCCGGGGAACGTATCTGGTTCAAAGCATATTTGTTCAGCGGATTCGATCCTTCGCCTTACAGTAAGAATTTATTTACCGAATTATATGATGCGAATGGAAATATGATTCTGCGCAATACCTCTCCTTTTGTTGAATCCACTTCTGTGGGAAGTTTTGACCTGCCTTCTTCCTTTGAAGGAACAAGGATCCGTATAAAATCATATACAAGCTGGATGTTGAATTTTGATACAACCTTTGTTTTTGTCAAGGATCTGCGCATAATCGGCAGCGCACAGGATTCAGCTGTGCACGGACCATCGTCTCCCGTCAGCCTGTTTTTTTTCCCCGAAGGTGGTGATCTGGTCGCCGGAATGGAAAATGATATTGCCTTTAAAGCAGAAGATGGATTTGGGCAACCAAAAAAGATATCGGGCATTTTATATGACCAGTCAGGCAAAGCACTATTCAATTTCGCGTCGACGCATAATGGTATGGGCAAGTTCCTGCTGGTTCCCGAAAAACAGGATGTGTTTTATGCTGTCTGGAGGGATGAAAAAGGAATCGAACACCGCACGGATTTTCCGGCCGTTCATTCATCGGGTATTGCATTGCGTATTCTGAGTCTGAAAGAGAAACTGGTTTTTTCCGTGGCGAGGCCGGCAGAAAGCCTGGCCAATCAGCAGGTGATCGTGATCGCCCATATGAATCAGCAGATGGTTTACCGGGCAGTAGTAAATCTAAAAGATGCAACGATGAGCGGGGGAAATATTCCGACCGCCAATTTACCCACCGGAGTTATCCAGGTAACAGTCTTCGACATGAATCAGATGCCTCTTGCAGAACGCGTTTGCTTTGTCAACAATCATGAATTCGGGTTCAATGCGAAAATAACTGTCAGTGCAAAGAGTCTGCAGAAAAGAGGGAGAAATGTAGTTGATATCGATCTGCCAGATACTTCAAAATCCAATCTAGCCATTGCTGTTACCGATGCGGAAGTTGACGGCAACCGACCGGGAGACAATAATATTATTACCGGTCTTTTGCTGACCGGCGACCTGCACGGTTTTGTAAAAGATCCTTATTATTATTTTATGAATGAATCGGATTCGCTGATGCAACAGCTCGATCTCGTGATGCTGACGCATGGATGGAGAAGATTTAAATGGGAGGACCTGGCCCAGGGAAAAGTTCCGGTCATAAAATTTCCTCTCGCCAATTATCTTTCCCTAAACGCCGAAGTGTTGGGGGTTGTGAGTTCTAAAATTGCAAAAGATGAAAGTCTTAACGTGATTTTCCAGGATAAGGACTCGGCAACCAATATGCTCACTGTTCCTTATATCAGTAACGGAAAATTTGGGCTCTCAGGTCTTATATTTTATGATACCGCCAAAGCATATTATCAATTTAATACAAACCGGAACCTGTCAAACGAAGCTGCCGTGATTTTTAAAAACGGGTTATACGTGGCCCCAAAAAAACTCAAACCGTTTAATATGACGATGCCTGTGTGGTCGCCTGACGACAGTTCGCTGATCAGGAAAAGCCAGCAGGTATTTGTGGAAATTGCAAGAATACATTCAGACGATAAAAAAATTCAACGCCTGGCCGAAGTGACGGTCAGAAGACGGGTAAAATCTGATAGGGAAAAACTGGATGAAGAATATGCCTCCGGACTTTTCAGTGGTGGAAATTCGACCATTTTTGACCTGATGAATAATGCAGGACAATATGGAGCCCAGGATATATTTTCCTATCTGCAGGGACGGGTTGCCGGTCTACAGGTGACTATAAATGGTCCGACGCCCTCATTGTCCTGGAGAGGGTCAACACCTGTGGTTTACCTCAACGAAATGCAAACAGATCCCAGTCAGGTCAAAAACATCAATATCAATGAAATCGCCATGGTCAAAGTATTTTCTCCGGGGTCTGCCGGTGGGATCAGCAGCAGCGGAGGTGGCGTGATAGCTGTTTATACGAAAAAGGGTCGTGATAGAAAGGCGGATCCTTCCATAAAGGGACTCGAAATGGCTCGCATTCCCGGATATAACGCCACCCGTGAATTCTATTCTCCGGATTATTTGAACAATCCTGAACCGGAAACGGATGATATAAGGACTACTTTATACTGGAATCCGTATATCCTTGGAAGCACTAAGGAGAAGAAATTCAGTTTTACTTTTTACAATAGCGATGTGACCCATCATATCCGGATTATCCTGGAAGGAATTGATGAGAATGGGAAACTGGTCCACCTGGAAAAGACGATCGATTAAAATGACAGTATGAAAATCAGCGATATCATTGATCATCTGGAAACGATTGCGCCCAGGGATTACCAGGAGGAATATGACAACAGTGGTTTAATTGCCGGTGATCTGACAGGAGAATGCAGCGGTGTGCTGGTAAGCCTGGATTGCACAGAAGATATTGTGCGGGAGGCCACTGAAAAAAAATGTAATCTCATCGTTTCACATCATCCGCTTATATTTCGTCCCATACGGCGCATTCATCCAAAAGATGAGACTGGAAGGACGCTGATGGCTGCCATCAAATCGGGTATCACGATATATGCCATTCATACAAACCTGGATAATATTATCTCAGGGGTCAATGCAACCATTGCCGACCGGCTCGGACTGATAAACCGCGAAATATTATTACTAAAAACCGGCCAGCATTCCGTCGGGTCCGGAATGATCGGAGACTTGCAAAAGGCGGTTCCGGAGAAACAGTTTTTAAAGGATCTCAAGGACCAATTCAACATCCCGGTCATCCGGCATAGTCCGCTGACCGGGCAGCCGGTAACCCGTGTCGCCCTTTGTGGTGGATCTGGTAGTTTTCTGATTTCCAGCGCTTTGCAACGAGGTGCGGGATTTTTTATAAGCGCTGATATCAAATATCACGATTTTTTCGAAGGGGAAAAGGAAATGGTCATAGCAGATATCGGGCACTATGAAAGCGAGCAATTTACCATCGGTCTCCTTTATCAGGTTATCCTCGAAAAATTTCCTAACTTTGCCGTCCTTAAATCGGGTATAGTCACCAACCCGGTCAATTATTATATCTAAACTATGGCCAACGTCAAAGAATTTTCAGTAGAAGAAAAACTAGCCTCTCTGATCAGTCTTCAGAAAATAGAATCCAAGCTGGATGAATATAAAGTATTGAAAGGCGAACTTCCAATGGAAGTGAGTGACCTGGAAGATGAGATTCAGGGGTTGTATGCAAGACAAACCCGCATCGAGGAAGAAATCAACGGCATCCAGGAATTTATCAGCCAGAAGAAACAAGGCATGAAGGATTCGGATGAGCTGATAAAGAAATATGAAAAACAAAGCGAGAACGTAAAAAACAGCCGCGAATTCGAAGCCATCAATAAGGAAATTGAAATGCAGCAGCTGGAAGTGAAACTTTCTGAAAAGCATATCAAGGATGCCCAGGAAGAAGTGGCAGAAAAAGTGATCCTGCTTGAAAAAGCAAAAAAAGCCCTGTCTACCAAAGAATCAGTGCTGAAAAATAAAAAAGACGAACTCGATAAGATCATTACTGCAACCGAAAAAGAAGAACGTCACTTCGCGAAATTGTCAGCGGAAGCACGCGAAAAAATTGAACCCCGTTTATTGCATTCATACGACCGGATCCGGACCAATTACCGCAACGGACTGGCCGTGGTGCCTGTTGTGCGTGATGCCTGCGGAGGTTGTTTTAACGCCATTCCCCCACAGCGTCAAAGTGAAATCCGTCAGCACAAAAAAATCATTGTTTGTGAAAATTGCGGCCGGATCCTTGTTGACAATGAACTGAATGATGGTGTCGACGTGAAATAACTTTTACCGGATGCACGGGTCGATTAACTTGCATCATGAACCGTTGGGCACGCACGGTATTTTGTACGTTTTTTCTCATTTTATTCTCAACGTTTGCAGTTTCATTGCGGGCGCAGGTTCCTTATCCCTTCGATTTTAATGCTGATTGCAGGAAAGCCTATCAGGAAATTATTGAGCTGAAGCTGAATAGCGGCCGGCAAATCCTTGATGCAGAAAAAAAAGCCCACCCGGAAAACCTCATTCCATATTTTCTTGAAAATTATATCGATTTTTTTACTTTATTTTTTAATGAGGATCCCGAAGAATACCATCGGAGAAAGCCTTTACTGGAGCAGCGTCTTTCGCAGATGAAGAAAGGAGACCCGGCATCCCCTTTTTATCTTTTTACCCGTTCTGTCATCTATTTCCAATGGGCCGCTGTTGAAATCAAATTCGGCGAACGCTGGGATGCCGGATGGTCTTTCAGAAGATCATTTCTGACGGGTAAGGAAAACCTGTCTAAATTTCCTTCATTTCAACCTTCGCTGATGTTGCAGGGTTCCATGCA
>DASXNJ010000204.1:0-8427 GCA_036495145.1 Puia sp. | reverse complement strand
TTCTTTTTTGGGTGCATCTTCTCCCATTCGCTCCTGGTGAACTTCATGTCAGGGATGCTTATGTAATATCGCTCCTTCATCTGGCTGATCCGTAAGCGCACAGGGTGCTTTCGATCTTTATCAATGGGTTTACCGTCTTTCCCTTTTGGATCGTATCTGGTTTCCAGTACAAGTTTTGTGTGGGGCATGTTTGAGTATTTTAGGCGATTCAACACACTTTCGACACACTAATGTAGGTTATTTTTTATTATCACCAAATTGTTCTTTTTTATAGATGCTTATCTGTAGCGGATTTCAGCGTTATTTTGTTTGTTTTTGGTTTGTGTTTATTTAGACTTGGGGATGCCTTCTAAGCAGCAGGTCATTGGTTCGAATCCAATCCGGTTCACGCTCTCAAAAAGCCGCTATAGTAGCGGCTTTTTTATCACAACTCGATTGGACTTTCGAACCTTTCTTATCTGCTAACTGAAAACTGTCCAGTTTATAAGGGGCCTCTGGACAATATCAACAATCCTAATGATTCATAGAAACATATCTTGTTCGACTTTTCTAAAATTATTAAAAAATGTTTTTGCGTACAATCATTGTTCGGTAACGAACAGTTTCCGTACATATAAAATTTCTTAAGCTTTTCTCTTACAGCCGTTTAAGTAATGGCACAAACGTTGGAACTTAATTTTTTGTTTGAAGGATAAGTATGTCCTGAAAGTATTCTATTTCGCAGTCAATCAACTTTATGTTTAGACATTATTTCAAAATTGCATGGCGAAATCTTATTAAAACCAAACTGTATTCAGCTATCAACGTACTTGGCCTTACAGCAGGAATCACTGTTGCTACATTGATTGCTTTGTGGATTTGGGATGAGGTCACATTTGATACATCGTTTGCCAACCACAAGCAACTTGCGCAAATAATGACAAGCAGCTATGGCGATGATGGAGCGATAAGCACTGATCCGCGAACCTGCCAGCCCATTGCTGACGAACTGCGCAACAAGTATGGAAGCGACTTTAAAAACGTATCTCTATCGAGGTGGAACATGAGTGCATTTACAGTAGGCGATAAAACTATTTCAGATGTTGGCTTGTGGGTAGAAGATAAATTTCCAACAATGCTTTCGTTGGATATGTTGAAGGGAGACATCAACGCCTTAACCGATCCTTCATCTATTATTATTAATGCATCGTTAGCGAAAACATTATTCGGAGATGCTGATCCTATAGGAAAAACGATCAGGTTAGATAACAATGAAAGTTATAAAGTGGCGGGGGTATTCAGGGATTTCACGAATGGCAACCCTGTATCAGGAAATTCAAATTCCTGGCCAACTTTGCAGGATGCAAACTATTTTCTGCCCTGGAAAAAATATATTACCCGCGAGCAATGGATAAAAGATGCTGCAATGGATTGGAATAACCGTTCCTGGCAATGCTATGTGCAGTTGGCTGATAACATTGATATGGATAAAGAGACAGACAAGATCAAAAACATAGTAATGGCGCATAAAAACGCAAAAACAGATGGTGTTGAAAGCGCTTACTTGTATCCGATGGATAAATGGCATTTGTACAGCGATTTTAAAAATGGTAAACCCATTGGTACACGCCTGCAATTTGTGTGGCTGTTTGCTATCATTGGAGTATTTGTGTTGCTGCTTGCCTGCATTAATTTTATGAACCTTAGCACAGCACGCAGCGAGAAGCGTGCAAAAGAAGTGGGTATTCGCAAAACGGTTGGTTCATTACGCACACAGCTTATAAAACAGTTTTTAAGCGAAAGTATTTTGGTATCTTTCGTGTCATTTTTATTATCTATTATTCTTATTGCACTATTGTTGCCCTTCTTCAATTCGCTTGCGGCAAAACATATACAAATGCCCTTGCTTAACCCTGTATTCTGGATTTGTGCATTGACATTTACATTCATCACGGGCTTGCTTGCAGGCAGCTATCCTGCATTGTATTTATCGAAGTTTGAACCTATCAAAGTGTTGAGAGGCACTTTTCGTGTGGGCAGATATGCATCGATACCACGCAAAGTTTTAGTGGTCCTGCAATTCAGTTTTTCTATTGCATTGATCATTGGGACTATTATTGTTTTTAAACAAATTCAGTTTGCTAAAAACAGGCCCATTAATTATAAGCAGGAAGGATTGATTACTGTTAGCGGAGTAACGCAGGATTTGCCAAGATTCTACGATGGTGTAAGAAATGACTTGCTGGCAACCGGCGTAGTAGATGACATGTCTGGAGCATCAGATGCAACCACCAACCTTGGTGCATGGCGTAGCGGTTTCAACTGGGAAGGCAAAAACCCAAATACATCGCCAAACTTTGGTTTTATGTTGATGACAGAAGATTTTGGCAAAACAATCGGATGGCAACTGAAGGAAGGAAGGGATTTCTCGAGAGAATTTGCTACAGATAGCCTGGCAATGATACTGAACCAATCAGCCGTAAAACAAATAGGAATGAAGAAAGATATTGTAGGTGAGAATATACAATGGGATGGTAAAAATTATCGTGTGATTGGTGTTGTGAAAGATATCATCCAGGAATCGCCATACAGCCCGGTAACGCCGATGGTGTACCTGCTTAGTCATACTTATATAGGTGCTGTAACAGTGGCTATAAAAAAAGGTGTGCCTGTAAAAGATGCACTTGCTAAAATAGAAAAGGCGTTTAAAAAATACAATCCTAACCTGCCTTTCAACTATGCGTTTGTAGATGAAGATTACGCAAAGAAATTTGCAGATGAGCAACGAGTTGGAAAACTTGCAAGCTTCTTCACAATACTCGCCATATTTATTTCCTGCCTTGGTTTATTTGGGCTTGCATCCTTTGTAGCAGAGCAGCGCAAAAAAGAAATTGGTGTTCGTAAAGTATTAGGTGCCTCAACATATACTTTATGGAAAATGCTTTCAAAAGAATTTGCATTGCTTGTTATTATATCCTGCTTCATCGCTATTCCTTTATCATGGTATTATTTAAATAATTGGTTGCAACAATACGATTATAGAACAACTATATCAGTTTGGGTTTTTATTGCTTCCGCCCTTGGTACGTTATTGATTACAGTAATCACAGTAAGCTTTCAATCAATCAGAGCAGCGTTAACCAATCCAGTGAAAAGTTTAAGAACGGAATGATGAGCAGCGTATTGAGGATCTCGCTACTTACGTTGCAACGCTTGCCATCTTTATAGCATGCTTGGCTTAACTTCGATAGGAGCTACTGTCGAACGGAGAAACCAAAAAGGTAACAGGATAAGCGGTAGAAGATTGATTTGAATTTTCAATCTTTAAAGTAATTGGAAAATCCGGTCAACTTACTCAAACAATGATTTTTAATCTGCTGAGTGGCTTATATACATCGATTGAAAGTATGCCCGTATGGGCGCAATGGATTGCCCGTTTCAATCCGGTTTCCTATTTTATTGAAGTCATGCGAATGGTCATGCTGAAAGGCAGTGGTCTGGCAGACATCAAAAACCATATCCTGGCGGTTATCGGCTTTGCTGTTTTCTTCAATGGCTGGGCTATCATTAACTATAAAAAGAGATCCGGCTAGAGATACCACACATTATTCCCGTTCATCTATTTAAATGGTTGTTGGGCGATTGAATGAGGAATCGCTTTTACATTCCTATATTTTTGAAATGACAAAAAAATCCCGTCTCCTTCGGGATGCCCCAACCGAAATAAAAATAATCATATGCGATACTTATGTCCTACTCTGCTTTTCAGCATCCTCACCCTGTTCACCAACTGTTCCGGACAATCGGGCAGCGCTGTCGATGCACAAAAACTGGCCAACCAGATCCGCGATAAAACGGCTGTACCCGGAGAGTCTCCCGGTACTAACCTGTATATGAAAGCAGTGATTGACGGAAAACAATGGACGGCTGACAAGCTGATCCCTGACGAAAGCAGAGCGAGTAACAACTACCGCGTCACGGGTTCAGCCAATGGTACTACGATTGGATTCTATGTTTATATTCCGCATATCCATGTAGGTGATGTTATAAAATTCAGCGAAAACTTTGCGGCAGATTTCATCACGGATGATGAAAACAGTTTCTACGGTGGCAGGACGGGCAAATTCGTTGTTACGAAACTGGACGATCAGGGATTTGAGGGCACTTTCAATTTCACCGCCGCAACAGCATCTGCTGCAAAAAAATATGAAGTCACGCAGGGTGTACTCAGATTTCCATGGGTGAAAAGGAAATAATGCGCAGGGTTCATCAGATAACCCTGTCGGCAAAAATGAATTCGTTGGGAAGAATATGGTTGTTCAGGAAAGAGCGTTCAGAATCGAAAAAATCTTTTTTGGCAAACCACTTTCTTTTCCTGTAAAACAGCCAGCCGTATGGCTGATCAGGTGATTGAAGGTATTGAATGGGATGCTGCACATTTTTATCATTGTAGTCGTTGATAAAAATAAAAAACAATTGTCCCAGGGTCATGTTCAGCGGCGCTTTTGCTGTGAAATTGATCTGATTCGTGTCATGGGCGTTCTTGCTGAATACAAACTGAACAACTGCGATCTGGGACAGATCAATCATATCCAGGTCGGGCATTGGTTCATTCAAAGGATAGTACCATGCTTTGTAAACACGGGAAGGGATCTGAAAGAAAACACGAAAAACATACCAGCAGAAAAAAGGAATGAAAAAAGGCAGGATATAAGTGAGGAAACGGTAATCCAGGCCGATGAAATGATATGCTGCCGCCGCGGTTATGATGCCCACCAGAAATATTAGAACTGTTAGAAATAAACTATTCCAAAAATCATCCGGAGATATCTGCGGAATAAGTCTGCGTACCATGAAAACATGTGCAATTCCAAAAATAAAGATCAGTGCCTGCGCAAAATAATAATAGGTATCCGGTGCGCCGACGTCCACCCATTGAAGCAGACCGGTAAGACCCAGAAGCAAACCGAAAATAATCGCATAAATAAAAAACGGTTTGCCATATGTTTTGATCAAGCCTTTTCCGGACATACTCACCTGAAATTGAATTGGGTAAAATGTAATTTATAAAAAACAAATCAATACACACAACAAATATATTCTGATCGGTATTGTCAATTATAAACCTCATAAATCAACAAAAATGAATCGTAAGAAACTGCTTATCCTCTGTATCCTACTGTTGGCTGTACTTGCAAACCAGGCACAGACAGAATCCAGTAATTCCACTTTCTATGTTAAAGTATATAGTGGCTACGGGTTTATTCAACCCGGCTCATACAAACTTGTTTCAACCGATAACAATGCACAGGGAAATGCGACCGGTAATACTTCGCTGAGCAAACAGGGCCTGGGAGGTGGTTTCCGTTTCGGCGGAGGCATCGGCATAATCGCCAGCGATTTCCTGAACATCGGCGCGGATTTGGAATACCTGTCCGGTGCAGACCTGACCAGCAATTCCGGTTTTTCATCCCCGAACGGTTATAGTGCTTTTATTAATACTTCGATCACATATACATCTCTTTCCATTACACCACACGTCATTTTCAAGGCGCTCTCCAAGCCGGATTATCTGATATATAACAAACTGGGCATCCTTTTAAACCTGCCGACGGAATTGCATAAAAAAGAATATGATTCTTCATTTAATACTACGGTCGTATCCACTTATGTATCCAATCTGGAGGGAACGTATAAAATCGGTTTGACCGTTGGGCTAAATGTAGCTCTGGGTGTGCAGTTCCGACTGACCAATCAGATCAGGGGATATGGTGAAATATTTGCCAATTATCTCGTATTGGAACCCACCAATTACGATGAGAAAAACGCAGTGGTCAATAATGGAACGCCTACCAAATACGACACCCATATCACATATATTAAAAGCGGACAGACTTCGTTTAGCCAAACCGGCAACAGCACTACCTATACAACGTCTGTTTCGGGCAATACGTTTAATATGAATGCCATCGGAATCAATATCGGAATTGCATACAGATTTTAATTTTGCAACACAGTTTCTACAAATTACCGCTGAGTCTGGATCTAATCGTTCAGAAAAAGAAACAGGCTACCTGCCCGCTGATTCATTCTGTAGCACAGAATCTTCATCTGCTGATTTCCACCTATCGTGGCGAAGCAGCGTATTCAGATGAATTTGGTTGCAGCTTGTGGGATGAAGAGTTTAACATCCAGCTCAACTTCAACTGGAAGGAAACCCTGATCGATTCCCTTAAACAGGCGGTCGGACGATTTGAAAAAAGACTTCAGTTGCAGGAGGTGAAAGTCATGATGCAGGAACAGAATGAACTTCTGGAAGAAGGCAATCTCCGGGTAAGAAAATGTCTGCATATTGAAATCAGGGGAGTCATCAAAAAAACGAATGAGCCCTTTCATTTCAGGGACATCATTTTTATTTCTCCGCTTGCCCAGAAATAATAAAACGAATTCTGGTAAGTCAGGAAGTTAAAACGCTGAATATGGAACCACAAAACAAAGCCGAACGACGATCAGCGATGAGTCGTTTTATCGGATTCTATGCTTTTTCCCTGCTGGTAGTTATCATTTCAGTTTATTATTTATTCAATACGCCGGCCGGCATATTTAAAAATAGAGTCCGCGTTTATCAGCACACCGAAGAAGAACAATTGCAGCTCCTGTCCAAAATCGAAGGCATGAACACTAATCTAAAAAATATCATTCGTGCGGATGAACAATATCTGAGTAGCAACAATGAGATAGAAAGGGGTACTCTCCTGGGCAATTTGCAGGAATATCAGAAAAACATAAACGATGCCCTGGTGAATCTCAAAAATGACAGCATGTTGTTTTCTTCTCAGGTTTCCAAAATAGAATCTTACAATTATATCAGCGCGTTCAATGCAGTCGTTGCCTACCGCAACACTATCACTGCCCTGCAAAAATCTCTGGAGGGAAAAGGAGGAGACGCTTCGGAACTGCTGAAAGTAAAATCCCAGCTCGACCTCTGCAGTCAGCAACTGGAAATATGTAAAATGCTGGCATCTAAACCCACTTCTGCGTCGCCCGTTTCCCCCGCCGGAGGAGGTGCCGGGCCGAGTGCAAAGGAAACCGAATTGCAAAAAACACTGGAGAAATGCCAGTCAGATCTCGCGGCCTGCCAGAAAGCGAAATCAGGAACCGTCATTGCGCAACCCGTACCCGTAGAGCCAGCCAATTTGTTTACCGAAAATAAAAAGTCACAGCTTTTATTTGATGAAGGCATGGATCTGTATACGATGGCAGAAAAAACAAAAAACCTTATTGAAAGAAGAGGCATCCTTTCTGCCGCAAGACAACTGCTGGAAAAGGCAGCACCTGATTTTTCCGACAAGGATAAGCTGAATAGATCCATCAACCAGATCGATACAGAATTGAAAAAATTGTCGAACATGGGATAGTTATTTCGATGATTTCAATTTTTTTCTCACGCGCTAAACCAAAAATTAAATCATGCCTTTCCCTGAAGAAGTTAAACGGGCGATCAGCATCGCCGGATCGCTGGCTAAAGAATACCGGAACGAAAAGTTTGGTACTGCTCATTTATTGATGGCCGTCCTGCACAATGAAATCGGCCTTGCATCCTGGCTTGCTTCGGTTCAGAAAGACATCCATTTCATGCGCGAATGGGCTGAAATCAGGATGGAAAACTATCCCAAAACAAATAAAAGTCCTGAGAGTCCATCCGCAGATGCGGCTGTGACAACCATTCTTGAACTGGCCGATCTCATCGCCCTTCAGTTAAACCACGACTTTACGGATGCACTAAGCATTTTTATAGCTCTTCTCAAACCGGGTGTCGCTTTTACTGTCGACCAACTGAAAACTTTTCCTGCCACGCAGAAAGAAATCATGCACGCCGCAGTGGAGGATAATGCATTTCAAAAAGCTATCAACCCTGTATCGGATAACAGCGCGGATGAGGAAAAAAAATCAGCCGGTTCAACTGCTAACGCGCTGTTTAAATATTGTCTGGATAAAACCGCGCTGGCAGAAGAAGACAACCTGGATCCAATTACCGGGCGCGATAAAGAGCTTCGCATGCTGTTGGAGGTACTTGGGAGAAGAACGAAACCAAATGTAATTATTGTGGGTGAACCGGGTGTTGGAAAAACTGCTTTGATTGATGGCTTTGCCCAATTGATTGCTCAGGGTAAAGTGCCTCCCCGGTTACAAAATGCCCGGCTGTTTGAACTCGATACGGGCGCACTGGCTGCTGGTGCTTCTTACAAGGGAGAGGTTGAAGAAAGAATAAAAAATATAATTAAAGAAGTTAAACAATACGAAAAAGCGATTCTCTTCATAGATGAAATCCATTCCCTGCTCGATAGCAAGGGATCTATTGGCACAGGCGTGGTGAACCTGCTGAAACCGGAACTGGCAAGGGGTGAATTGACGCTGATCGGGGCCACGACCAATGAGGAATACAGA
>DASXNJ010000203.1:0-12338 GCA_036495145.1 Puia sp. | reverse complement strand
GTTGTCGGTTCTCCATGACCGGGATATACAATTACATCGTCAGGTAATGTAAATAGCTTATCGCGGATGCTTTTTAATAATACCTCCGTATCGCCGCCTGGAATATCAGTTCTGCCGATGCCTAATCTGAATAACACATCGCCGCCAATCACAAAACCCTGTTTGCGATTATAAAATACAATATGACCTACAGAATGGCCGGGAGTATATAGCAATTCCAGGATATCTTCTCCCATTTGTATTTTATCGCCTTCTTTTAAATAAATAATTTCACCCGAATAATTTTCAAACGGCATACCCCAGCGAACACCCGATTCCGGTGCGAATTTAAAGGTCCATAATTCTTTCTCCCCCATCCGGAGCTCAAGATCATAATGCTCAGCTACCCATTTATTGCCAAAAACATGGTCCAGATGACAATGGGTATTTAACAAAAGATTGGGATGCAACTGATGTTCTTTTAGCCAGTGGCCAAGACTCTGCTTTTCCTCCGGAAAATAACAACCCGGATCCACTACAGCACAGGCATCTTTTCCGTTGTAAACCACGTATGTATTCTCTTGGATGGGGTTGAATATAAACCGTTTTACACTGAGCATTCTGCCTTTTCTTTTTTAAATCTATTTTCCCGGTTTTAGGGATTGTCTTAACTTGAACCGGTTATTTCTTTAATTCCAAATAAGGTATGCAAGATCCGCATAAGTTGAAGTTGAAAGAATTTTTTTTAATAACGTCCGCCCTGTTTTTTTTTCTTTTTCAGGTTTCAGCCCAACTTGGTACCACTGAATTTGGTAAAAACCGCCTCCAGTTCAAAAACATGAAGTGGAAGTTTTATCAGACCCCCAATTTCAATACGTATTTTAATCAGAATGGACAACCCCTGGCCAAATATGTTTGCCAGGTTGCCGAAAAAGAATTGACGGGTATTGAGCAACAGGTTGAATATGGCATGCAGCGCAGAGCCAATATCGTGCTGTACAATAGCTTTAATGAAATGGAACAGTCAAATATCGGACTGGATGTTGACTGGCAGTCCACGGGAGGAACTACCAAGCTCGTAAATAATAAAATGATCGTTTATTATACTGATGATCATAATAAACTGCGACTTCAGATCCGTCAGGGAATCGCCCGGGTACTTGTCGAAAATATCTTATTTGGTGATGACCTGGGAGAATTTGCAGCTAACCAAACGCTGCTCGATCTCCCTGCGTGGATGACTGACGGCTACATTAACTATGTCGCAGAACCATGGAACACAGAACTGGACGATCAATTGAAATCTGCCATGCTCTCGGGCCGTTATACTAATTTTTACAACCTGGCTTTTGAAAAACCTGACCTTGCGGGCCGTGCTTTCTGGTACTATTTTGCCAACCGGTACAAAAAAGAAAATGTAACCTATTTTCTGTACCTCGCCCGTGTTTACCGGAATACGAATACGGCGGCGTTGCGCATCTGTAAAAAGAAATTCAAGGACGTGCTGGCCGATTTCATGCAGGAAGAAGAAGAACTCTATCAAAAAGACATACGCGGAAGAAGGAATTTCCCCAAAGGCACTATATCCGTGGTTGAAGAGGTGAGTGAGAATACCGATTTCTTTCATTTCTCACCAAATCCGGTCCCCCGCAGTCAGACGTATGCCGTCGTTGAATTTGTACGCGGACAATACTGCGTTGTATTACACGAAAATTTCGTGAACCGTAAGGTCCTTCTGAAAAACGGAGTCAGAAGTAACGATAAAAATCTGCAACCTCATTATCCCCTGATTTCCTGGGATCCCCAGGGCACCCGTCTTGCCGTCATTTATTACAAGGAGGGCAAAATTCATCTTTTCGTTTATGATGTGGTATCGAAATATAAACGCATCGTGACGGAACTCGATTTTGATCAGATACAGGATATGAAATACATGCTTGATAACAACACGCTTCTCCTGAGCGCCGTAAAAAATGGTCAATCCGACATTTTTGAATACAATCTGAGTTCGTCAGAAACTACCCAGATTACAAATGATATTTATGATGATCTGGATGCAAGTTTTGTAACTTTTCCAAATAAGACTGGTATTATTTATTCTTCCAACCGGCCTTCAGGTACGGCGCCGACCGGGGATACCGTACTTCCTTCCAATAACCGTTACAATGTGTTTCTCGTTGACAACTGGAACAAGAGCGAATTCAAACAGATTTCCCAGCTGACAGATCTGAAATATGGCAATGCGCGTTACCCAACCCAGTACAACAATTTTCATTTCACTTTTATTTCAGATGAAAATGGAATCAGCAACCGTTATGCAGGATTCTTTTCAACGAGGAGAGCGGGGATCGACACGGTTTACAGAATCGGGGATGAAATATTGCACAACCCCGATCAGACAGAATTGGATTCTGTTCTTCGCGCGAATAAACAAACAGAACCCGATTCCATTTACACTTTTTCCATTACCCATGATTCTGCCTATGTTTTTGCGTTGACGAACTATCAGTCCGGCCTAACCGAAACAAAGATTGCAGGCGAGACAGGTCAGGTTAGTGAAGTCAGACAGGAAGGTGACCTTAAGTTCCTGTACAAGCTCAAAGTAGACGAATCCGCTTTGAAAAAACGCAATATCAATCCGCGACAAACCGAATATCGTAAGGAAACGATTGCAGCGGGACAAATAGCCCATGGTCAGGCACTGCAATATCAGACGAAGAAGAAATCTGATACGGCAAAAGTTCAGACGGATATATTTGAGAGTGAATTTGACAAAGAGAAACTGGATACGGTTTTAAATCAAAAACTAATTATTCAGGCTCCGCCACCTGAACCAGCAGACGTCATTCTAAAAGATGCCAAGCTGGGTGATTATCGCCTGTTATTCAGTGCCCAAAGTTTTACTGCGGGATTTAATAACGACGTGCTTGTTACCCAATATCAGCCGTTTACAGGGTCGTTGCCCATCATGCTGGGTGGAAACGAGCCGTTTAATGCGATGTTCAAAGCAACCGTCGTGGATTTGTTTGAAGATATCCGTTTTACCGGCGCCCTTCGCTTACCCTTATTTGGTGGAAGTACAGGTACCGGTGTAGGATTTGGAACCGGAGGAACCAACATTACAACTTTTGTGCCGGCGGGAGGTTCATTCTTCGATGGCGGCGGACAATGGTATGCACGGGTGGATTATCTGAAATTCAGGACAGATCTTTCACTTGTTTATTATCGTCAGACGGATGTAGGTACTTACCCGTTGGTGGATAATGGTTCGAATACATATTCGTTTGTCGACTCGAAATTGTACACCAATTTGTTTGAAGCTGTAATACGGTATCCATTTGATAAAATAAAAAGCCTCCGTTATAGTGTGGGGGTAAGAACAGATAAAATAGGTCTCCGACCCTCCGGTTCCAGCGCCTACACGGGTGTTCCGCTATTCGATACACTGGCTTTGAAATCAGACTACGTTGATAAGCAGGTGTTTTTAGTCAACCATCTCGAATATGTTTTTGACAATACGGTTATCAAGACAATTAATATCATGAACGGCCTGCGCTATAAATTTTATATTGACTTCAACTACCAGATCAATCAGCCACAGGCAACCTACAACCAGCCTGGTGGCGAAGGAAGGAAGATGTTCAACTTCGGATTTGATGCGCGTAACTATTATCCGATCTATCGAAACTTCATCTGGGCTGTCCGGGTGGCGGGTGATTTCTCATGGGGTAACCAGAAAATAATTTATTATTTAGGCGGCCAGGATGGATGGATGTTTCCAAAAGCCAATCTGTATCCGCAGCCTGATATAACTCAAAATTATGCCTACCAGTCCCTGGCGGTTAACCTAAGAGGATATAATCAGAATGTGGCAAATGGAAACAACGCCGTCACTATCAACAGTGAACTCCGGTTACCCGTCTTCACAACACTTATGAATAAGCCCATCAACAATGCCTTCATACGTAATTTCCAACTTGTTCAATTCTTTGATTTTGGTACTGCATGGGCCGGTCCTGTAAAAAATATCGAACGACCCCAGGTTCATTACCTGAATAATGATCCATCCATTCCGGTTGATGTGACCATCAAGGCTGGTGGACTCGGTCCCTTTGCAGGTGGTTATGGATTCGGAGCAAGAAGTACATTACTGGGATATTTCCTGCGTCTGGATGTGGGCTGGCAGATGAACACTTTCTTTGGCAATTCCCCAACATGGCAGTTTGCGATGGGAGTGGATTTTTAATTTTATAATACCGAATTTAATGAAGGAAATGAATTTCCAAACTGTCATTTTCTTTTTCAATCTCCCTATTTAAACATTCACTACATTTCAACATTCACCATACTATGAAATTTTGTATCCTTCTTTCACCAGATAAGCCTTGACTTTCATGGTTTGATCTCCCTGTATAAGAATCTGTCCATCTTTAACCGAACCGCCTGTACCGCAGTATTGCTTGAGTTTTTTTCCGAGAATTTCGAGATCCTCCGCCTTGCCTGCAAAACCAGTAATGACGGTAACTGTTTTACCGCCCCGATGGCGGCCATCCAAAATGATACGCAGACGTTGCTTGCCGGGAGCAAGCGTTTCTAAAGGAGAATTTCCGCCTGTTTGAAAGTTAAAATCCGGATTCGTACTGAAAACAAATCCATGATCATCCGGAATGTTTTTCTTTGCCAACTTATTATTATTTACAGTGTATAGAAGTTCGAATGTACAAATGCTATTTCTGTTTCAGGCCTTTCCAGTTCCTCGCTTAGTATTATTCGATTAGCTTAAATCGCTTTCAAACTCAAATCAAGACTTTTAGCCTGATGAATCAAAGAGCCTATACTGATAAAATCAACACCGGTAGCGGCATATTCGCGAATATTCTCAAGGTTTATTCCCCCACTTGCCTCTGTTTCAATTTTTTTCCGGATAATTGATAATGCTTCGCTAAGTAACGCAGGACTGAAATTATCAAGCATAATCCGGTCCGCCTTTCCGGAAGCCAGCACTTCACGAACGTCTTTTATTGTGCGTGCTTCTATTTCTATTTTAATTCCAGGTTTATACTTCTGTTTATAGTCGAATGCTTTCTCAAGTGATTTTGTGATGCCGCCGGAGTAGTCAATATGGTTGTCCTTTAACATTATCATATCAAAAAGCCCGAAGCGATGATTCATACCCCCACCAATGCGCACGGCTTCCTTCTCCAGCAATCTGAATCCGGGTGTTGTTTTTCTTGTATCGAGTATTCTGGATGAAAAATCTTTAATCTTTTCCGCATACTGATGAGTGAGTGTCGCAATACCGCTCATTCTTTGCATACAATTGAGAAGCAATCTTTCACAAATAAGTATTGTGTGAACGGACGCTTCAACCGTAAAAGCAATGTCCCCGGTCTTTATCGCTTCTCCATCTTTTTTCAGCATTTGAAAAGTCATGCCTGGTTCCCTGTACCGGAATATTTTTTCAGCAACATCAACGCCAGCCAGGATTCCATCCTGTTTGATTTTTAAAACTGCTTTGCCTCTTGCATCAGCGGGTATAACGGCGAGCGTTGAATGATCCCCTTCACCCAAATCTTCATTCAAAGATGCCAGAATCAGAAGCTGCAAACGTTCTTCAAAATTTTCAACCGGTCTGTTCAATTGGAAACAAATTGTGCTTGAATAAACCGTAAATGTAAGTAGGAATATAATAACTGATACGCTGAATGAATTTCAGACCGTACAGGAATAGTGCGAAAGATCATGAAGGTAAAAATGTACGTGGACTGTGCAATCTACAATTGTATTAAAAGGCTTCGCACTATGAAGTCTGAATGTTAGGCGTCAGGCTTTAATCAACATTCTGAAACCTGATTTCCTGCAGAAAATGTTTTTCACCTTTTTGCCGGAAGAATAATGTAGTTCTGTAATTGCCCGACCGCGTCTGGAGAATACCGGCACAATAAACAGTTCCGCCGCTTTCCCCCTGTTGCGTTATTTTGAAATTCTGAACCACATTGGTATTGAAGAAATCTCCTATTACCATTTCAGCCTGAGTTCTGCTGTATGTGTCGGATTTGTCAGGAAGCGTAATATCAACACGTACATCAAAGAAAGGGGATAACTGTGTGACATTACCGGAACGGATCGCAGTAACAACCACGTTCATATTATCAAAACTCCGGTAAGAAACCAGGAAGATTGCCGTAACGGCCAGTATCCATCCTGTTAGCCTTTTCATAAGAAAATTGTTTACATCCTGAGAAAGCTAAAAATATGCCAAACTAAAAGGAGAGGCTTAAAAAGGCTTAAAACAGCTCATATGCGCTAACTTTGAAGGCATTATATCAAATATTTCATACGAAAATGGCTAAAAAATCGTCGATTCTGATCATCATGGACGGATGGGGACTTGGTAAGATAAAGTCTGCAGATGCGATACAACATGCAAAGACTCCTTTTGTGAGTTCTTTGTATTCAAAATATCCCAATAGCACTCTTGTAACCTGTGGCGAAGCTGTAGGACTTCCGGATGGACAAATGGGAAATTCAGAAGTGGGTCATTTGAATATCGGCGCCGGTCGTGTTGTATACCAGGAACTCCAACGGATCAATGTGGCGATACGCAACGGATCTTTTGCAAAGAATCCCACACTACTGAATGCTCTTCGCAAAGCAAAAACAGAAAATAAAAAACTGCATCTGATTGGTCTCGTCAGCGACGGTGGTGTGCACTCACATATCAATCACCTTAAAACAATTATTGATTGTTGTAAATCTGAATCTGTTTCAAACGTTTTTGTACACGCGTTTACTGATGGACGTGATACAGATCCAAAAAGCGGTATCAGATTTATAAAGAATCTGCAGGATCACCTGGACATAACAGCCACTGGAAAAATCGCATCGGTATCCGGGCGATATTACGCGATGGACAGGGACAAACGATGGGAGCGGGTAAAACTTGCTTATGATGTACTGGTGAATGGAAAAGGGGGAAGCGGAAACAACGCTTCTGAGATCATAGAGAGAAGTTACGCGGAGAACATTACCGATGAATTTATAAAACCCAGTGTGGTATTGGATTCCAGCGGCAATCCGTTGGCAAGAATAACCAATGACGACGTCGTGATCTGTTTTAATTTTAGAACTGATCGTTGCCGTGAAATAACAGAAGTACTAACACAGGAAGATTTCCCGGAACAGGGAATGAAAAAACTTTCGCTTGATTATACAACCATGACCGAATACGATCATCATTTCAGGAACGTGCATGTAATGTTTGAAAATGATGATTTGAAAATGACGTTGGGAGAGGTAGTTGCAAGAAATATGCTCACACAAATACGGATTGCCGAAACAGAAAAATATCCGCATGTGACTTTCTTTTTCAGTGGCGGAAGAGAAAACCCTTTCGAAGGAGAAAAGCGAATCATGATTCCTTCACCTAAAGTAGCCACTTATGATCTGCAACCGGAAATGAGTGCAGAAGGAATCACCGATGCGATCATTCCGGAGATCACGCATAAAACAGCCAATTTTATTTGTCTGAATTTTGCCAATACAGACATGGTCGGTCATACCGGTGTGTTCGAAGCCGTTGTAAAAGCAGCAGAAACCGTAGATAAATGTGTAGAGCGCGTAACGACGGCTGCCCTGGCAAACGACTATATCGTTTTTATAACGGCTGATCACGGGAACGCGGATTTTATGATCAATGAAGATGGTTCTCCAAATACTCAGCATTCCCTTAACCTGGTACCGTATTTTCTTCTTGATAATCAATGGCATGGAAAAGTTCATCCGGGTAAACTCGCCGATATCGCCCCTACCCTTCTCAAATTGATGGGATACGATGTGCCACCGGAAATGACGGGCAATCTTTTATTTGATTAAAATCAATCCTCCAAATCGGCTTCGTGCAGCTTTAGCTTCTTAAAATTGTCTAAATTACAGGGCAACGAGGTTTAACATGACCGAAGAAGCCATTTTACAAGGTTGTTTGAAAAATCACGCTGCTGCGCAAAAGGAATTGTACAACCGGTACAGTCCAAAAATGCTGGCAGTATGCTACAGGTTTGCACATAACCGCGAGGATGCCGAGGATATGCTTCAGGAAAGTTTTATAAAAGTTTTTCTTCAGATGCATACGTTTCAAAACAAAGGAGCCTTTGAAGGCTGGATCCGACGCATCATTGTTCATACCTGTATCAATCATCTGAAAAAGAATAAGCGTTTCAACGAGAGTGTGGATATCATTCAGGCTAGTGCGGTTCAGATCAGAGAAGAAAATATTCCCTCTATCGTTCAGGCAAAACAAATTGTGGATTGCATACGCCTGCTTCCGGTTGGTTACAGAACAGTTTTAAACCTTTATGCAATTGAAGGTTATGCGCACAAAGAAATAGCAGAAATGCTCGACATAGAGGAAAGTACAAGCAGATCACAATACACCAGAGCCCGGCAAATGTTGGAAGAGATTTTGATAAGAAGAAACCTGATTACAGCAACGAAAGAAAAAAGCGACCGACTGACAGCCATCCATTGAGTGGCGACCCTACCAAAACAACGTCCAGGTATGAAGGAGCGCAATCTATATAACGATGAATTCGAACGGCAATTGAAAGCAAAAGCCGATCAATTTAAAATGTACCCTTCAGACAAGGTATGGAACGAAGTGCACAGTTCACTTCATACCCGGAAAAGGAGATTTGTAATCGGAATGAGTTTTCTCATTGGAGGTATCCTTTTTATTGCCGGCACACAATTGATTTCTCCTGTTCATAATGCCGCTCCAAAATCCATCGCTGCAAAAGTCAATATAGCCGCAAAACCTGCTGCCAACAACGATTTGCCCGAATTTACTCCCGGCAACCTTGCAACTGCTCCCCTGGGTAATACGAATGATCATCGCAAATCAGAAGATGGTCAGTCGGGAACACCATCGTTTATTTTACGAAATGGAAATGCATCCGAAAAAGCTGCTGCCATTGTGCAGGAGTCTCTGGTTGAAAAAAATACTGCCCGTATAAAACCCATACAGCCCGCAGATCCTGTTTCACGGAAATCTGACGCACCCGTTTCGACTACTGGTTTGAGTGAAGGTATCCAGTCCATGGTAAATAACCCGGTTCCAGGGATCGTTGCCTCAGAGTTGATTCAGGAGAATCCGGTTACACAATCTTCCCGGAACCACAGCGATCGATACAGCTGGGAAGTTTATATTACACCAACACTTAATACACACTATTTAAATGGTATTAACTACCGAACCATGGCTCAGGCCCTTCCAACGGCACCCATCATGGTTGTACATATCGCGAATGTGAATGGATTTGTTGACAATACACCTGTAATGGGTTATAATGTAGGCGGAAATATCTTATACCGCATCTCGAAAAATATTTCTCTAAAGGCCGGGCTGGAATTCAGTTTCAGCCGATACTATATCAATACATATAATTCTAATCAGGGCCAGTCACAGGCAACATTGAGTTCTTATTTCGGATATGTCGCGGATTCTCTGATCAGCATGACAAATGGCAGTGGTACAATTAATAAAAACCCCGATCGCTTCCAGAACAGGTATTATCAACTTTCTATTCCCCTTGGTGTAGATATGAAAGTAATTTCAAAAGGTAAATTTCAGGTGCACCTTGGTGCCACAATGCAGCCGAGTTACCTGCTGAATACCGACGCCTATGTGCTTTCAAATGATTTCAGTAGTTACACGAAAGATGCGGACGCATTCAGGAGATGGAACCTGATTGCGGGTGCCGAAGCATATGTGTCATATGGCGTCGGCAAAATCCGCTGGGAAATTGGTCCCCAGGTCAGATACCAGATATTCTCAACCTATAAGAATAGTTATCCATTACAGGAGAATATGCTGAATTACGGCCTCCGTATCGGCATTTCGAAATCAATCTGGTAGTATTCCCTCCATGTGTTAATTTTATCGGATGAAGCGATTATTTATCCCTTTATCTATAGTGTTATTGATCAGTGCCTGTGATTCGAAACCGTCCGATACCACGCAAACAGCCGTAACAAAATCAGATACAACAAAAAAAAATTACCTGCCGGTAGCATATTATCTCAGGGCAGAGATAGCAGGAGTTGATTCTTTTCCTCTTCGTATCATGAGATACCAGGTGAACAATGGTAAAACAGATTCCGGAATCATAACGACGGTCATTTTTGACCAGCTGGCAAAAGAATTCCTGATTCAGGAGCTGGACAGCGCACAATTCGAAAATAAATTTGAAGAGAATTCATTTGTGGACAGGTCAACCAACCTGGTCAGTTTTACATATTCAACAAAAGACACCGGTAACGGGTTAAAAAGAGTGGATGTGCTGCTTTCGCCAGGATCAGGCTCTGATAAATTGAATTCCATCTACATGGAAGCCATTTCAAAGAATAAAGACAGTTCTTTAATCAGTAAAATGTCCTGGAAAGCAGGCAGGAATTTCAGCATACTTCACATACTGCAACCGAATAAAGGTCCTGAAACTACAAAACAAACAATAGTCGTTTGGGACAGCAGAGAATAAGACATGGATCAGGAAGCATTTCAATTAACAGCAGTCAATATTCCAACCGAACCGGGTATTTATAAGTACTTCGATGCCAGGAAAGAACTGTTATATGTGGGCAAGGCCAAAAATCTGCGTAAGCGGGTCAGCTCCTATTTTAATAAAACGCTGTCAAATTATAAAACCTATGAGCTTGTCAGGCGCATACAAACCATCGAATTCACGATTGTAAATTCAGAGCAGGATGCTTTTTTACTTGAGAATTCTCTTATCAAACAATATCAGCCAAGATTTAATATCAATCTCAAGGACGATAAATCGTATCCCTTCATCGTAATAAAAAAAGAAAATTTTCCGCGGGTGTTTCTTACCCGAAGAAAAATAAACGACGGATCCGAATATCTGGGGCCCTTTACTTCTGTTGCCCGCGTGCGGGAGCTGATTGATTTTATAAAAGCGAATGTGCAATTGCGCACTTGTAAACTGAATCTCACGCCCGCGAATATTGAGAAAAAAAAATTCAGGGTCTGTCTCGAATTTCACCTGGGAAACTGCAAAGGACCCTGCGAAGGTTTACAAACGCCCGAAGATTATGCGGAAGGAATAAGAAAACTAAAAAATATCTTAAAAGGAAATCTTGGTCCTGTAATCAGCGGCTTCAAACAGGAAATGAAAGATGCCGCGGGTATGATGGCCTTTGAAAAAGCCGAAATTCTCAAAAAAAAGATTGAACACCTTGAAACGTACCGTTCGAAGTCGGTGATCGTAAATGAGCATATCATACAGGCAGATGTGTTTTCCATGTTCCGGAGTGAATCAGTCGCATATATCAACTACCTGATGGTGGAAAATGGAACGATCGTGCAAACGCATACAACAGAAGCAAAAACACAGCTCGAAGAAACGAATGAGGAAATCATGGCTTTTACCATTGCCCAGCTACGCGACCGATTCAACAGCGAAGCTACCGAAATCATCCTTCCATTTGCAATCGAATACCCCCAGGCAGGTATTTCGATCTCTGTGCCCAGGGCTGGTGATAAAAAGAAATTGCTGGAACTTTCCGAGAAAAATGTGAATTTTTATCGCGAGGAAGCTGAAAAGAAAAGAATGCTGCACCTGCATAAGAAAACACCGGAAGAAAGAATGGAAGTACTCACACAAATCCAGGAGGATCTTCAGTTATCTGAATTGCCAACGCATATTGAATGTTTTGACAATTCAAATTTTCAGGGTAGTTATCCAGTTTCAGCGATGGTTTGCTTTCGGGATGGTGTTGAAAGCAAAAAAGACTATCGTCATTTTAACGTGAAGACAGTAGAAGGCATCAATGATTTTGCTACTATGAAAGAAGTCGTTTACAGACGCTATAAAAGATTACTGGAAGAAAATCAATCGCTCCCTCAACTCGTGATTATAGACGGCGGCAAGGGCCAGCTGAGTGCTGCTATGGAAAGCATATTGGAGCTCGGATTACATGGCAGCTTAACGCTGGTGGGTCTCGCCAAGAACGAAGAAGAAATTTTTTTCACCGGTGATCAGCAATCTCTGAAACTTTCATACGATAGCATGAGTTTGAGGCTCATCAGAAAAATACGTAATGAGGTTCATCGGTTCGGAATTAGTTTTCACAGGAATAAAAGAAGCCGGGGAACTTTTAAAAATGAATTGGAAAATATAAAGGGAATCGGAAAACAATCAGCCGACCGCTTATTAAAGACTTTTCATTCTGTTAAAAAAGTTAAAGCCGCAACCGATGAAGAACTGGCTGCTCTAGTAGGTGCATCCAAAACCGTACTGATTCGGGAATATTTTTCAAAACAGGAAGGGGAAATGCAGGCG
>DASXNJ010000202.1:0-2304 GCA_036495145.1 Puia sp. | reverse complement strand
TCTCCGGTTTCAATCCTGATATCTTTATTTTTCCGAGAGACGATTTTAAAGAAATTTCCCAGAGACTGATCGTGCTGACAAAAACCTCCTGGTCGGGATCACTGATGATATCCAGTATGCTGCCCGAAACTCTTTTTGAATCGGCCATGGCCCAAAGCAAATAATGGGTATCGAGTAAATATCTCATAGACCCAGAAATTCATCTGTTGACATCTTAAAGTCTTTGGCAAAAGTTATCTTAACCTTACCATTTAGTATTCCTATTTTCCGTTTCTTTTTCATCTCAATATTTTTTGGAACCAGCCTGGCAACTATTTTTTTACTTTTTCCATAGGCAATGCCTATTTCTTCTCCCGCCTGAACCCTCTTCAGAACCTCCGAGAAATTTGTTTTCAATTCACCCACGCTCATGATTTTTATTGGTTGCATCATGCAAATGTACACTTTCATGATCAACTAGTCAAGTTGTCAAGTAAAATATTTACCGCATTATATTGGCCTCTGTTTATATTTAACTCACCCTAAACTATACAAATATCAAAATCAAAAAAAATGTAAACCCCCAGCCGTTCCGGTTAAAAACACTAAAAAGAACCAGAATTAAAAACACCTTCCCATTTCCTTGTATCTTCATAAAGCCATCACTGGCATAACATTTTCTTTCATCTGTTATTAAAAGACTGAATTGAAAAACCTGAAAATTGCAACCTATAATGTAAATGGCGTAAACGGCCGGCTGCCCGTGCTGCTCCGCTGGCTGAAAGAACAAAGTCCTGATATTGTCTGCCTGCAGGAACTCAAATCACCCAATGAAAAGTTTCCGGAAGCGGCCATAACAGATGCCGGGTATCAGGCCATATGGCATGGACAGAAAAGCTGGAACGGTGTGGCGATTTTATCCCGCGTGGGTAAACCGGTTGAAATGAGACGCGGTCTTCCCGGCGATCCGGATGATGTGCACAGCCGGTATCTGGAAGCCATGGTCGATGACATATTGGTTGCCTGTCTCTATCTCCCAAATGGCAATCCCTATCCGGGTCCGAAATTCGATTATAAATTAGGCTGGTTCAAACGACTGAAAATTCACGCCAAGAAATTACTGGCGGAGGATAAACCGGTTGTACTGACAGGAGATTTTAATGTGATGCCGACTGAAATCGATGTATATAAACCTGAACGATGGGTAAATGATGCACTGTTCAGAATAGAAATACGTGACGCGTATAAAGAACTGGTTGATCAGGGCTGGACAGATGCCATCCGGAAATTATTTCCAAAAGAAATCATTTATACATTCTGGGATTATTTCAGGAACGCCTATGGTCGCAATGCGGGTCTTCGCATCGATCATTTTCTTTTAAGTCCCCAGCTTAGCAAAAAACTTATATCCGCCGGTGTTGACCGTGACGTGAGGGGATGGGAAAAAACAAGCGATCATGCACCGGTCTGGATTCAGTTGAAAAGATAATGCGCGTGTATTGCCGTAAATACTTCTGCATGAAAGACTGCTCGATGCAGGATTTCCTGACGAAATTTAGAGAATCTGAATATTCTGCTGTCGATAAGGCTCAAACATTTCGTTGCCGGGATGGATTTCAGTGATCACCGTATCCAGTTTGTCGATCGGACAGATTTTATATGCTTCTGAGGTACCGATCTTATCATGCCCCGTAAGCGCTACGATCCGGTCTGAACATTTCACCATCGCCCTTTTTATTTCGCATTCAAAATAGTCAATGCTGGTGACGCCAATCTGATGGTGAAGACTGCAGACACCCAGAAAATATATGTCAACATGGGATTGTTCCAACACACTGATCGCATGTGCGCCAACGGTTGCCTGCGAATCAGATTGTATTCTGCCACCGGTCAAAATAACTTCCATATCCTTTCTGCCGGCCAGTAGTGCGGCGGCCGGTACGTTGTTGGTAATAACGGTCAGCGGTATATCCAGCAATCCCGCCAGCGCATAGGTGGTGGTGCCACCATCCAGCAGAATCGTATCCCCCGGTTTTATGAGTGGCAGTGCTTTTCGGGCGATGACGGCTTTTTCGTTTTCGGAAATATGTATTCTTTCCTGAAAACTGTGTGCATTGGGAGAATGCGGAATGGCGCCTCCCCGCACTTTAGTCAGCAGCCCGTTTTTCGCAAGCCCCTCAATATCCCTCCGGATGGTATCTTCCGACACATCCAGCGCTTCGCTCAGTTGGCCAAGCTTTACCGATGGATTTGATTTCAAACGGTTTATGATAAAATCAAGCCTTTCTTCCTTCAACATATTGCAATATTATGCAATAAAATTAA
>DASXNJ010000201.1:0-2476 GCA_036495145.1 Puia sp. | reverse complement strand
GTATCGGTATTGAGCATTTGGTTCAGGTTCATAGCAGGTGGAACCAATACATTCTGTAATGCAAGCATGGTTCCGTTGTTACCCGATGCTTCTGAATTCAAAAACTGAAAGCCGTTTACATATGTCCTGTTAGAATCTCCGGTAACAAAAACGGAGTCGCCATTTGCCACAATAAGCTTCTCTTCGGTTTTTCCTATAAATGATTCAAAAGACAGCGCTGTACCGGCATATGTGTGATAAAGAACCCATTGCCTCGCCTGATCATAAGAAAAATCATTTATCACTGATTGGGTAAACCCTGATGCAATACAGGCCTGGTCATTCGGAACAAACAGCGTGAATATGGATGGGCCGCTGAATGCAGAATCGAGACCGCCTTTGACAACTGCTGAATTGAAAATCGTGGTGGTTGTTCCATTGGCAAGAATATAGCTCAGGGAAGAAGTTTGCGGATTAATATTGCTGGAATTCTGTTTGTTGCAAGCGCAGAATAATATAACTCCAATTACAAAAAATGAAAAATATGACCTTGTATTTGTCCTCATCTTGATCAACATCATCATACCGAATTATCATTTAACAGGTAACGACCTCTGGGCTGGCTAGGCCTTGAGCTTTGGGCTTTATATGTACGTTTAAAATGCGTTTCTGGTATGCAAACAGGCTAATTTATTCCATGCTAAAGCTAACGCGGCCATCTTTTTCATCTTTCAGCGAAATGCCTAATTCCATCAGCTGTTTGCGGATTCGATCAGAAGTCTGATAGTCTTTTTTAGCTTTTGCCTCATGACGGATTTCGATGAGCAGATTCATAATACCGTTGATTTTTTCTGAACCTGCTACAGATTCATCCCGAAGGCCCAGTATATCTTCCAGGAAAGATTTGAAATGGGTTTGAACATAAGACAGCGTTTCGACGGAAAGGGTTGTTTTTTCGAGATCACCGCTTCTGAAAGAATTGATATGATTAACCAGCTGAAACATATTTGCCAGCACTTTAGCAGTACTGAAATCATCATTCATAAAATCATCCATTTCACTGCAAAGTGATTTGAATTGATTTTCGATTTGTTCATTTATGATTTTGGCGGGATCTGACTTCATTTTCAAAAGTTCCTGGTAAGCATCCCAAAGCCTTTTAAGACCTTTTTCTGAAGCCTGCAAGGCTTCGTTCCCGAAATCAAGTGTGCTCCTGTAATGCGTTTGCAGGATAAAAAACCGGATGGTCATTGGATGATATGCCTGAGCGAGTAACGGATTGTTTCCGGAAAACATTTCCGTCAGCTTTATCACATTGTTATAACTCTTGCCCATTTTTCTGCCGTTGATCGTAATCATATTGTTGTGGATCCAATAACGGGCTGCCAACTGATGATTGCAAATCATGCTTTGGGCAATCTCACTCTCGTGATGAGGAAACATCAGGTCCATACCCCCGCCATGGATATCAAATTGATTTCCGAGATATTTCGAACTCATTGCAGAGCATTCTATATGCCAGCCGGGAAACCCTTCTCCCCAGGGGCTTATCCACCGCATAATATGGCCGGGCGGTGCGGACTTCCAGAGAGCAAAATCCTGGCGGTTACGCTTTTCTTCCTGGTTGTCGAGATCACGGGTGGTTTCCAGAAGTTCATCTAATTTCCGGCCGCTGAGTTTTCCATAAGGATATTTTTCAGCGTATTTTTTTACATCGAAATAAACAGATCCGTTCACGGCATATCCGTAGCCGGCCTTTATGATTTCCTGGATCATGTTGATCTGTTCAACGATATGACCCGTAGCTGTTGGCTCAATACTTGGATCCAGATTATTAAACTGATGCATCGCCCAATGGAAGAGATTGGTATATTTTTGCACCAGTTCCATGGGTTCGAGTTTTTCAATCACGGCCTTTTTTGCAATCTTGTCTTCCGCCTCACGTCCTTCCTCTTCAAAATGTCCGGCATCAGTAATATTTCTTACATACCGCACTTTATAACCCAGGTGAAGCAGGTAACGATAAATAACGTCAAATGTAATATATGGCCGGGCATGGCCGAGATGACTCTCTCCGCTTACTGTAGGGCCGCAAACATACATACCCACATGGCCTGGTGTGATGGGAAGAAAATCTTCCTTTTGTCTGATATAGGAATTATAAACTTTTAAGTTGCTCATGACTGCGGTCAAATATAAACATTTATCGCTTTCACTATTGTAACTGAAGATCGGTGATCACGGCGTGATGATCTGAATACGGCGAAGTCAGTTTCATGGTCTGGATAATTTTAAATTGTTTTGAAGGAAGTATATAGTCGATACGAAGGGTAGGGGAAATATGAATATAACTTCTTCCGATTCCAAAATTTTTTGCAATAAACGCATCCTGCAGGTTACCCCGTATGTGAAAATAAGTATAGGAATTTGGCACATCATTGAAATCGCCACAAATTACGTGGGGGTAAGTACATGCGTCTAATTGCCTTCTGACCGT
>DASXNJ010000200.1:0-2669 GCA_036495145.1 Puia sp. | reverse complement strand
TTCTTATGGATATGCCATATTCCCAGATGTAGGGAAGGGAGCCGTGGGAGTAGGCGGAGCAGCAGGCAGAGGAGCACTATATGAAAAAGGAGTGTCCGTGGGTACTGCGAAAATGCTGCAGGTAACTGCTGGTGCACAGGTTGGAGGAGAATCATACCGGGAAGTGATCTTTTTCGAAAATAAGGCCGCTCTTGACCGCTTCAAGAATAACAATTTTGAATTTAGCGGTCAGACTTCTGCAGTAGCTGTAAAATCAGGTTCATCTGCCAATGCCAATTACAGAAATGGCGTGGTTGTTTTTTCACAGGAGAAAGGTGGACTAATGCTTGAAGCTTCTCTTGGCGGACAAAAATTTACTTATAAACCAATGAAATAATAATCATTTATTTTTGTTGTCTTTTAATAAAGGGATCGCTTCGGCGATCCCTTTATTTTTTAAAACATCGCCAGTCGCAATAATAGCTAAACGTTAACAGGCGAATGTACTAACCAGAGCAGGGAAGGATTTGAATAATTAATTCAGAAAATCTTTTTTTCAGTGACCGGATCGAAATAAATGATTTTATCCCTTTTAATACGAATGTTCCTGACCGTATTTAAAGTAATCTCATCTTGTGCTTGTCTGCGAACTGTAAATGAATGTTCCGGACTCAAAAAATATATAATCTGCTCATTGCCCATATTTTCAAATCCCGTTACCCGGACACTCAAATCGCCGGGATCTCCGGGTTCGCATATAATGATATGTTCCGGACGAATTCCGATAGTTAATATACCGTCCTGATATTTCTCAAGAGCTGACGGCAGGTCTTCCTCCAATTGAATACATATATCCTGATTTTTGGTCAGTTGATAATGAGTATCCTTTTTTCCCAGTTTACATTCTATAAAATTCATACCGGGTGAACCAATAAAGCCCGCTACAAATTTATTTTCAGGTGCATTGTATAATTCTAATGGTGTGGCAATCTGCATCAGTTTACCCTTATTCAATACCGCAATGCGGTCACCCAGTGTCATTGCTTCCGTCTGATCATGGGTAACATAAATAATGGTGGCATTGATATCAGCATGTAGTTTTTGCAATTCAATACGCATTTGCGTTCTGAGTTTCGCATCCAGGTTACTGAGTGGTTCATCAAATAAAAAAACTTTGGGTCTTCTGAGAATGGCTCTTCCTATGGCCACCCGCTGCCTCTGGCCGCCCGATAAATTGCCCGGCTTGCTGTTCAGCACCTCTTCAAGTTGAAGCAGGCGGGCCACATGCTGAACCTGTTCACGTATAACTTTTTTTGGGGTTCTCCTTAATTTTAATCCAAACGCCAGATTATTATTCACTGTCATGTGAGGATACAGTGCATAATTCTGAAACACCATGGCTATATCGCGTTCACTGGGAGCAATATCGTTTACTGTTTTGCCATCAATTTTCAAATATCCTTCATCAATTTCCTCCAGACCCGCGATCATTCGCAGTAGAGTTGATTTGCCGCATCCGGATGGTCCCACAATAACCATAAATTCTTTGTCATGAACATTAAAGTTGAGATCTGAGATCGCTTTAGGTGCAGTATTTTTTTTTGCGGAAGGATATGTTTTTGATAAATGTTCTATCGATACGCTTGCCATAAAATAGTATTTTATGAATAAAATATTTCTTTGGATACGACCGTCATCCGGCATGCCAGGTCGGCTTCACCAGAAGCAATAAAATATTCATCGCCTGATGCAATAATGCCCGTAGTAAAAACAACACCTGAAATATACATTTGATCCTGAATAACAGATGTAAGCCCAGGATTCGCTTCCAGCAAAGGTTCCTGATCATGTAATGCAAGAATCACGGAGGGATTTCTTTCATCCAGTAAAGCCCAAAAGGTCCGGTAGATTCCTACCGGACCCTTTTTTTCAACACCGTGGTATAAGATAAGCCAACCTTTTTCAGTTAGAATGGGGGGTGAACCGCCTCCAATTTTTACATTGCTTAAAGATGCTTTCCCTGCGCGCAGAAAGGCCTCGTTATGTGGTTTCCAAAACATTTTATCTGTTGATGAAGCCAGATGTATGGCTGCCCCCGGATGCCAGGGGGAATCGGGTGGTGATCCAAAATAACATTCACCGAGCGGCCTGGTTAAAGCATAATACAGGTTCTCTAATTTTCCTTCAAAAATCAGCATGTCTTTGTTCTGATGATCCAGCACAATGCCTTTCTCTTTATACCGTAGTCCGTCTTCCGATTCAAACAGAAGGGTAGCATGGCGTTCCGAGCTTACGCTGCAAACAGTCATTACATATCGCCCTTCCACCATAGAAATTCTTGGATCTTCCAATCCATATTCATGGCTGGTATTGCTGGGCGAAATTATTTTATCATAGTGAATATGGTGAACTGAAGAAGCATCCGGGGTCAATTCAACTGGTAAAAGCCACGATAAGGATGTCAATACATATACCGGGAAATCATACTCCTTTATTCTGAATTTTCGCGCGTCCTGCATTTCGAGACTTTCAACCGGCCACGCGTCTTTTACATAACCCTTTTCAGGATCCCACCGGATGCTATAGGCATTTCCTTCGTACAAAGAGTTAACCAATGCTTCGGCAACCCGCACCATCATCAGCAAATTTCCATTTGGCAAACGGCAGAAGCCAGGATTAAAAGCACCCAG
>DASXNJ010000199.1:0-8237 GCA_036495145.1 Puia sp. | reverse complement strand
ACGGCATTCAAATCGAAACTGGTCATACTACTTTGCCTTTTATATTTATTGTGGAGTTTCGGTATATACGGATACGTCATCTGGTTACCATCTATCATACACGCGGCCCCCGGCATTGGTATTGTGAAAACCGGCTGGCTATCGGCCGTTCCTTACCTGATCTCCACTCTTGCCATGATCGTCGTTTCCTATTTTTCAGACAGATCATTAAACAGAAAAATATATATCTGGCCCTGTTTTCTCCTGGGAGCTATTGCTTTTTGTTGTTTATATTTTGTTGGATCGGATCATTTCTGGCTGTTTTTTCCCTTATTAAGTATTGCGGGGGTATCAATGTATGTGCCCTATGGACCCTTCTTCGCCCATGTCACAGAAATATTGCCAGCCAATATCGCCGGAGGAGCCATCGCATTGATCAATAGCTTCGGTGCACTGGGTGCTTTCGCAGGTTCCTACCTGGTCGGTTACCTGAATGGAATTCCCGGAAATACCGCGACTTCTTATCTGGTGATGGGAGGCTCTCTTTTCCTGTCTGCTATAGTAGGAATTGTAGCAGTAAGAAAACCTCAGGTACAAACTGCTATTTCCAAAGCCAGACTTTAATTACGATTGACTGAAATGGAACGATCCAGGGATTTGGTAGTTCTCCACTGTGGGCATCCTGTTCTGAATAACTGAACGTAAGCGTGCAGGTTTCATTGTCTGCTGTAGAATAAACCGCTCCGGATAAATGGCCGCCCATAAAGTTCAGCTGGCAACAGGGGAAAAACTGAAATAAGCTGCCTTCACTCACCAACTGCATTGAATACACTTCGTTAGCTGATGCACCTGCTGCATTTAATTTGGCTGTCAGATCACTTTCAAATACATGTTGTCCCTCTCTGTTCCAGTTGCTATCGGTGATATAAATGAATTTTACGGCCGATACAGAAGACGAATCTGGTTTGGGGTAATTGTTCGGAGCCGCAGAATCCTTTTTGCAGGAAATTGAAATCAGCATGGTGGCGGCACATGCGAAGAAAAATAAATGTTTCATAGTTGTAAGTCTTAGAGGTTATTCATCTAATTGATCGAAATGATCCCTTTAAAGGAAACATTTGACAGGATTTATTATAACTACCGGACGAAAACTATGATGAACCGTTAGGAAGTTGATAATCCTCTAATCCGGGGCGCTTTCTAATTTTAGATCTTTATATCGTCGACATATGCTCTTCGCTTTGATTACGGGACCGCCAAACATTTCCAAAATATCATAACTAGCATCTATAAACTTTTTTTAAAAATCCTCATTTGTATAACATTTACTCACATATCGCCAATAACCCCAGCCGTTTTGAGCGGCTGACCTGTGGTGACTCTCTTTTTACCAGTTACAACTGTGGACTCAAAAACAAGTTTGAGGACCTTTGGAGTCATCACAATTATATCGTTTATGTGATGGAAGGGCGAAAGATCTGGCACACCGGTCATGGCTCTTATGACTTACGTGAAGGCAGTTGTGTTTTTGTGCGGAAAGGAGCTTCTATAGTCGAACAGTTTTTTGATTCTGAATTTTGTCTCTTCCTGTTTTTTATACAGGACGAATTCCTTTGCGATGTCTTAAAAAGTAAATCAAACCCGATTGTAAAATCAGTAAAAAATTATGATCCGGTAATCTCCATAGAAAACAGCGCCACCGTTCACGCTTTTTTCCAGTCTATGATGCTGTATTTCGACAACCGGTTTAAACCGGATCAGTCTTTATTGGAATTAAAATTCAGGGAATTAATACTGACCATCGCAGACAATCCAAAAAACGGTGAATTATTATCTTATTTCCGCTCCTTACTTCAGGAACCACAGGCTGTTTCACTGCAAAAAGTAATGGAAGATAATTTTTGTTTTAATCTCAGGATGGAAGAGTTTGCAAAAATAACTGCCCGGAGTTTATCTGCTTTTAAAAGAGATTTTATGCGTGTATACAATACGACTCCGGGCAAATGGCTCATGGAAAAAAGATTGAAAAACGCGCGGCATCTGTTGACTAACATGGGCAAGACTGTTTCCGAGGCCGCATTTGAAAGTGGTTTCGAAAGCCCTTCGCATTTCAGTCGCTCATTTCGCCAACGATTTGGTAATTCTCCCACTTCTATCCGCCATCGGATTGCAGTGTGAACGAATCTGTCAAAACTCCTGACCCTTTGGCAATGTTCTTAAGTATTCACAGTTTTTACCGGCCGGTCAATGTAACTGATCTATATATTGGTCTTGTCAGACACGTGGGACCGCCACCACCTTTCATGCTTATTTCTTCACCCTGATAAACACTGACCAAACAACCTGCATTTTCCAGAACAGCTTTTATTACCGGATTTCCCTTCATCAGTAAACATTCCCTGGGAGCCATGGCCAGTACATTGCATCCCATCGATTCAAATTCCTCATCAGTTACTTCCAGCAACTGATAACCGCGCTGCAACAAATAGTTTCTGAATACAATGGGCATTAGGGGAGAATATACAACCGCCATATTGCTGTCTACAGGACTAAATATAGACATCAGATGAAACACATCCGCATGCCCTTTGTAATGTGGCAGGTGAACTACAATTACTTCAACGCCCAGTGGCTTTAATAATGATTTCAGTTGGCTGATACCCTCTTCATTCGTCCTATAGGTATGACCTACGGCCAGCGTATGTTCATCCAGCCAGGCGACATCTCCTCCTTCCACCGTTCCCGGTGCAGTGATGGTACCCAGAATGGGGATAGCTTTTTTTTCAAAAGCTTTTTTTTCTGCCAGTGGTTCATTCATTCTGCCTGCCTTTCCCATATTACAGATAATCATTCCCTTATTGGTTGCAATGGAAGCATCTCGGCAATAAATGGAATCCATATTCACAGATAAATCCTCGGGGAGATGAAATACTTCTGCTACATGATTCTCTAATATGCTTTGAAATAATTTATATTCTTTCCGGGCAAGGCTCAAATCAGGTTTGCCGAGAAAATTCAACGTCTGCCAATTTTGATCGATATGCGCATCATTCAAAAATGCCTGCTCCACATTTTTTATAAATAGTGATTTTATTTTTCCGATTTCAGAATGACAGGTGTAATTCATGTCAGGTTTTTTTATTCCATATTATGATAACGTAAAAAGGCAGTCCCGCAAGTATTAAAAGGAATCCCCAGTAAACAATTTCCTGGCCCGAACCGGCCACAGCCCAAATGCAGAATAAGAAAGAAAGAGATGCCAGTATAACAGATGGTATCCATCCACCTGGATTTAAATATTTTCTTTCCATGCGCATGATCATATAAGAGGCAGTAGAAAAAATATAGGGAACCAGAACTGTCAATGTAGTCAGCATGATCAAAAACTTAAATTGCTCAACCAGCCCTTTCGTATAATTCATTGTCATCAGAAGAGAAATCAGGACACTTGATATCACAATCCCCATAGCGGGTACACCTTTGTGATTCAGTTTACCGAATACCCGGGGGAATAATTTATCCTTTGCAATTGCATAAGGCATTTGCCCCTGTATCAGTATCCATCCGTTCAGTGCACCAAAAGCGGCAATCGCCACGCCGGCGCTCACCCAATACCTCGCCTGGCTACCCCAGATGATAACGGCTGCATCTGCGTAAGGCGTTAATGAATGTTGCAGATCCCTGCCCGGAATCATACCCATGATACTCACGCTGCTGAGGATATAAATAAATGTTGTCAGCAACATGCCCAGCATAGTAGCGCGACCGATGGTCTTTTCTGGATTGGCAACACTGCCTGAAGGCACCGTAGCACATTCTATTCCAAGAAATGCAAAAAAAGTGTAAGCTCCGGATGTCAGTATGGCCGAATAGTCACTTACCCCTGTGGTATTGAACGGAAGAAAATTTTTTATTTTGAAAAAAAATAAACCGCCGACAGCCACTAAGACCAGAGGAACTATTTTTAGTATCGTTGTGACCAGTTGTAATTTTCCGGTCGCTACAATGCCACGCGTATTTACCCAGGTCAGAAACCAGATGGCGGCCAGGCCGGTTGCGACTGCAAGAAGTGCGTTACTGCCCAATGCCGGGAAAAAAGTGCTTAAAGCACTAACGAAAGAAACAGCGATGGCCGCATTGGTACACCAGGTGGAAATCCAGTATCCCCAGGCTACCAGAAACCCTGCAAAATCACCCAACCCATTACGGGAATAAGCATAAGGGCCACCATCTGCTCTCGGTAGCATTTTACTTAGATTGCTGAATACTTTAGCCAGCAAAAAAGCGCCGAGCGAAGAAAATAGCCAACCTAATAAACTGATGCTGCCATAGGCTGCTAGTGCAGCCGGCATCAGGAAAACACCCGCGCCGATCATGTTACCAACAACCAGCGATGTTGTGGTCCACAAACCCAGTTTATCTTTTTGTTTAAGGGCCTCGGCGTCAGCCCGGGAGTTTAACATATTGTATGGGTAACATACAATTTTAAAACTTTCACCCGTAATAGTTTACATCCCTCGCATTGAATTCTAATATTTAAAAGATTTATCAGGATGCGGTGGTGCCTGCGGTACATCCCGCGGATCTTTTTTTATTTCCTTTTCGAGGTAATCAATGGCAAACTCCAGTTGCGTATCCTTTCCGTTGTATGTTTCGAATGGAAGGTTTTCGACTTTTATATCCGGTTCCACTCCCCGACCTTCAATAAGCCATTTTCCCTCGGGACCGTACACACCATATTCTGCCGCACTGGCAATTCCATTATCGACAAGCGTATTATCAAAACTCAGCCATATCTCCCCACCCCAGGTTCGCACTCCAATCACTTTACCCATTCCAAGTCTCCGGAATCCTTCACAAATAGCTTCCCCATCAGAACCCGAAAACTGATCGCAGAGAATAACCATATGTCCCCTGAATGCCAGAGGCATATTCCAATACGGACCACCATTTCGCCCCTGCCAGTACATCCAGGCTTTACGCAATAATTTTTCAAGCACCCAGCTATCAATATTACCACCGCCGTTATGCCTTACGTCCAGAATCAACCCCCTGCGGTTAAACACAGGATAAAATTGTTTTACAAAATCATCCATATCGCGGCCACTCAGCGCCTTTAAGTGAACATATCCAATATCATCTTTACTGGCATCGTCGACTTTCTTTCTGCAGTTGAGCTCCCATTCGTTGTACCTCAGAAGAAAATTATCTCTCGACGAAAATGGTTTTACAACCTGTTCATACATTTTCATGTGTCTGTCCCGCAGTGTCAGCTTAACCGGTATGCCCACTTTGTTTGCCAGCAACTCAGCAATATTCTGAACATCTGTAAGAGGCACATTATTGACCTCGGATATGACATCTCCATCTTTTATTTTCAGTTCCGGTTTATTTAAAGGCGAAGAAATTTCCGGATAATCAGGATCACTCTGATAGATATGTTCGATCTCTAATCCCCCAGTTGTTTTTTTAAATGTTGCCCCCAAATATCCAATGGGTATCTGATCAGGAGACACTCTTTTGTCACCACCAACCACGAATGTATGCAGGGCGGATAATTCGCCCACCATCTGGGCCAGGAGGTCATCGAGTTCATCACGATCAGTAATTCTTTCCAGCAGTGGTTCATACCTTTTCCTGACTTCCGGCCAATCTACTTTATGCAGATCTCTGTCATAAAAAAAATCACGCATCATCCGCCAGGCATCCGCATACATTTCTTTCCAGTCCTCCTGCGGATTGACGACAAAATTCCAGTTATTTAATTCAAGTTTGGATTTATCCACATCCACTTTCTGTCCATTGGCATCAGCGATAACCAATGATTTATTTGTAAAACTGATCAGCAGCTTTTTTTTATCGGCAGATAATCCGAATCCATCGACGGCGGAAGCAATTTCGGTAGGCTCATATTTTTTACTTTCCCCGATTTTTAATGCGAAAAGTTTCGAACCCTTTACATCGTCTGAATTTGTACTTTCAAGCCAGTACACGAAACCGTCAGCCAGATCCAAACCATTTATATCTGCACTTTTAACAGGCATCATATACAAGGTGGCCGAAGCCTTTGCCCAATTATAATTAGCAGACAAAACAGGAGAAGATTTTCCATCCTGTTTCTGATTATTTTTTTCCGAAGTATCCTTTGCCCGCGAAGGATTATATACGCTGTCCATAAGCCATGAATCCTGCTGCAGAAAGGGGAATTTCTCTGCACTGTCCATGGGTATCGCATAGATATTATTCGTTTTTGCGTAATATGGTTCAGGTTGCCGGGCTCCCCAGGGCGATAATACTTTCGTTTGCAGGTTTCTTTCAGAGGTAAAATACAGCCATTTCCCATCCTTGGTCCATGCAGGATTATAACTGTTCAACCTTTCAGTAGTGACTGGAATAATCTTCATATCGCGAACATCCACTACGCATATCTGCTGGTTTTGATTTTCCAGTCCCCTGATAAAATTCATGAACCGACTATTCGGCGACCATAAAATTTGAGAAGTTCCACCGTAGGAATCCTTGTATTCGAATTTCTGCTGTCCTGTCGATATTTCCGTTATCCGCAGGACTTCATTTTTGTTGTTATAAGCAATATATTTCCCGTCGGGAGAAATGGCAAATGATGTGATGAGTGTAGTATTATTCTTTGTTATCTGCCGGGGTTCACCACTTCCATCCGCACTCATTTTCCATATTTCATATTCCCCACTCTGATCTGACAGTACTGCCAGGTTTTTTTCATCCATAAAATGCGCCTCCCTGAAACGGATACCACTCTTCCTGGTTACTTCTACCCACCTGTCACTCTTAACGGGAGACACAAACAACCGGCCCCTGCTGATAATGGCTGCATAATCTCCTTTCGGAGAAATATCGTTATACGTAATCGAGCCGACCGGGCTCTTGATCCACTTCGGCTTTCGCTGATTAAAGTCGGAATTCAGATCAATATCCAGCAGTTTTTCTGTGTTCGCATGGATATCATACAGATAAATATCTGCCCCTTTCTGATAAACGATTCTTGAATCCTGAATCGAAGGAGACTGTAAATCCCAACCCTTGGAAAAACTATGCTGCTTCACATCTTTTCCATCCTTATCCATCGACCAGACATTCATGGTACCATCCCTGTCGCTGAGAAAATAAATCCTGTCATTGTAATACATTGGGTTGGTACTCGTGCCATTAAAATCTTCCGTGATATTTTTTGCCTCCTGTTTCCCGTTAAAAACCCAGATCTGTTCGGCAGTACCACCTTTATATCTTTTTGTTTTACTACCCTGGTTTGGTAAGCGTGTAAAAAACAAATTCCCCTGTTTATCATAACATCCAAAAGAAGCCTCCGAAAGAGGCACCGGCACATTCATCAGACTTACCGGATCCAGTATGAATAATTGTTGCGAGGGAAGACCACTAAATGCCGAAGTCCTATATAAAATTTTTCCATCGGTTGTCCATCCGGATGCATGGATATTTCTGTCAAAAAGATAGGTGAGTCTCTTTGGAACACTGCCGCTCAGATTCATGAGATAGAGTTCTGATATTCCTTCATACTGACCCGAAAACACAACCTGTTTTCCATCCGGGGAAATGACTGGAAAAGTCTCCATTCCCTGATCAGTTGTCAGTCGGGATGTAATCCGGTTACTTAAATCGTATTTCCACAAATCTCCTTCGGCAGTGAATAAAACGATATTCTGAAAGATGGCTGGCGTACGATAATATCCTTTTTGTTGTGCATAGGAATTATAACCAACCAAGATTAAAATGACGCATAATAATTTTGTGCGCATGAATATGTATTTCATATTTGTATCGGTTATTATCGGGCTCCCAGAATAAATTCAGTCACCGCCTTCCTGAATAATATGAGTGATGCGGGATTTACGTACATCATGTGTCCTGCTTCAAAATATTTCATACTGATATTGGATTTGACTTTCTTTTCAAGCCCCAGATGGTCAAATGTATATTCTGTAGCATAAAAAGGTGTGGCCAGATCGAAGTAACCATTCAGCACGAGAATTTTTACATTCGGGTTCTTGCTCATCAGACTGGCAAGGTCTTCACCTGTATTCGGGATATATAGTCCACCATAGTCACCGTTCTTCTTACGATTGAAATCCCATTTGAATCCTTCGGTGTTATAAGCATTAATTTTATAATTCAGTCTCTTGTCCACTTTCAGATCGGTATAAAAATAATTCATGAAAGCAGCAATATAGGCCGGACTGATTTGAGTTGACTGGGGATCATCC
>DASXNJ010000198.1:0-7904 GCA_036495145.1 Puia sp. | reverse complement strand
GTGTGCGAAGTGCAGGGATATCCGGTATATGATCTTTTACCATGAAATGTTCAATCCGCCGTTTCAGGGACGCTTCTGAATAACCGGTAAAATCATAACCGTAGCGGTCGATCATGTCATGTAACAATAACTGCAATTCTTCATCCCGGATGGACATTGACCATTAGTTTTCGTATAACCAGATCCGAAGAAGGGATATCAGCTGATCCATATCGACGGGTTTTGAAATATAGTCGGATGCTCCGGCTTGTATACATTTCTCGCGGTCGCCTGCCATTGCTTTTGCCGTGATGGCGATGATGGGTATGTTTTTAAAAACAGGAGTCTGCCTGATTTTGCGAATACTCTCAAATCCATCCATTTCAGGCATCATCATATCCATCAGTACAATATTGACTGCCGGATTACTATTCATTTTTTCCAGTGCTTCCTTACCGTCAATGGCCGGAATGATTTTCATTTTGTGCTGCTCAAGAATTTTTGTCAGCGAAAAAATATTGCGTACATCATCGTCTGCCAGTAAAACGGTTTTATTTTTTAATACTTCGTCCAGGGACCCCAGTCTTTCAAGACCCGTTGTCTGTTTATTTTTCTGTTGCTGATCCATGATATGCAAAAACAGGGACACCTCGTCCAGAATTCTCTGGTAGGAATGAGCCGTTTTTATAACAATGGAATCTGCGTATTGCTTTATCCGTTGTTCTTCAGTTCTTGAAAAACTTTTTCCGGTAAAAATAATAATGGGAATATTTTCAAATCCTTTTGTCGATTTAATCTGCTCCAGCTTATCATAGTTGCGCATTTCAGGCATACCCATATCAAGAATTACACAGTTTACCTCTTCATCCTGGAGGGCCCGCATACTCTCGGGAATTGATTTGGCAATAGATGACTGAACCTGGAAACTGCTCAGATAATAACTCAGCGCCTGTGCATGTTTCGGATTTTCTTCCACTATGAGCACCTTACTTTTTTCCCGGTTAACGACCGATTCTATTCTACGGAATACTTCCGACATCTGGTCGAGGGCTACGGGCTTGTTGATAAAATCAACGGCCCCGCGCGTAAGACTTTCTTTTTTTGCTTCGAAGGAAGACATGATATGTACCGGTATATGACGCGTTGCTGAATCTTTTTTCAATTCTTCCATCACTTCCCAACCGTTTTTAACGGGCAACTGTATATCCAGGAGAATACCCAGTGGATTAGCAGCCTTCGCCAGACGAACAGCTTCGTCGCCCCGCACAGCCACAATGGCCTTATAATGCTGACTCCTGGTATAATTCAAAAGTGCGGTCGCAAAATGAATATCATCTTCAACGATCAGAATAACTTTATCGCCGGGAAGAATATCTTCCCGGTCGTCCGGTATTCCTTTCGGAATTTCAGATAATGTCAGTTTATTCACCGGTCGTTCCTGTTCTTTCGGATGCACCGGCAAAGGCGCAGACACCGATGGCAATATGATGCTCTTTTGTTCCTGCGGGGTCAGTTGGCTAACGGGTATGCGCAGTGTAAAAATACTACCCTCTCCTTCTCTGCTGCTTACCGACAGGTCCCCTTTCAGTAAATAGCTTAATTGCCGGCTGATTGAAAGACCCAGACCCGTGCCGCCATATTTTCTTTTTGTTGAACCATCAGCCTGCTGGAAAGCTTCGAAAATCAATCCCAGTTTATCTGGCGGAATACCAATGCCGCTGTCCTTCACTTCAAACAATATAAATCGTCCGCTATTCTGCGGATCGGCCTTTATATGCAGGCTGATGCTGCCGGAACTTGTAAATTTAAATGCATTCGAGAGCAGGTTTTTCAGAATTTGCTCCAGCCGCATTTTATCCGTTTCGATTTCCGTGATGTTGTCTGCGGTGGTTTCAAATTCAAGACTCAATCCTTTTTCACGTGCCAGTGGTTCAAATAACATCCGCATATCATCAATCACCTGTCTGAAAGAAACAAATGAATAATCCAGATCCATTTTACCAGACTCAATTTTCGACAGGTCAAGAATTTCATCAATCAGTTCCAGCAGGCCATTACCGGAACTTTGTATTACCTGCGCGTACTCAACCTGATCGCGGGAGAGGTTGTTATTCTTATTTTCTGCCATCAAACGAGACAATAGGAGGATTGAATTCAGGGGTGTACGCAACTCATGCGACATATTTGCAAGAAATTCGGATTTGTATTTTGTACTCTGCGTCAGTTCTTCGGCTTTTTTCTGAATTTCCCTGTTCCTGTGCCCAATCAATTCGTTCTTTTCCTCCAAGAGCTTACTTCGTTCCTCGAGTTCCCGGTTTGTTTGCATCAGCTCTTCCTGCTGTACTTTTAATTCTTCCTCGGATACCTGTAGTTTTTCGGTTTGGGCCTCCATTTCAGTGTTCGCCAATTCTAATTCTTTATGCTGTGTCTGCAATTCTTCAGACTGCGCCTGGACTTCTTCCAGCAATTCCTGTAAACGCTCCCGGTTCTGGGCCATGTTGATGGAAATCGCAATGATGCCTGCTGCATTACGAAAAAACTGAAGATCTCTTTCGGAATAGGATTGTAAACTTCCCAGTTCTATCACGCCGATCAACCTGTTTTCAAATGAAACCGGGAGGCTGAAAATACTCACGGGTTTCAAACTACCGGTTGCATAACTGATTTGAAGTGGTGAACCGGTGGTTTCCGGCAGGAAGATTTCTTTTTGTGTAACCGCCACTTCCCCAACGATCCCGTCTCCCATTGCAATATTTTTTCTGTCGGTTGCTGGAACAAATGCATAACCCGATTCAAAATTCAAACGGTTATTGCCGGTATATAAATAGAAAGCGCCTACGGAACTTCCGCTGTAGTTTGCTATTACCTGAAGAACTTTTGATGAAAGTTGTTGTACTGTCTGCTCACCAATGGCTGCTTCACTTACTACTGCTGTTCCGGTCTGCAGCCATTCCTTGTCAGAAAGACTATTGAAAGAATATTCCAGGGAGGCACCCATTTTATTCAATGCGGAAGACAAACTCCCCAGTGTATCCTTCTCCTCATCATTCACACGGGTACTATAATCTCCCGATGAAATACGTCCTGCGATCTGGCTGACGGTCTCAATTCGTCTTGTAATTTCCAGATCCTTTTGCTCCAGATCCTTCTGGAGACTATATCGCAGGTTGATATCGTTTCTGACTCTTATATAGAATACGATCGCAATGAGTACGGCGATCAGGGAGGACAGAATAATAATAACAGGTGTAAACCTCGAAAAAGTTTCAAAGCTTTTTGTTCTGGATGTCAATAATTCTTTTTCTGAATTTTTTATATCATTTACGGTTGACACAATGGAATCCATATATTCCTTACCGGATGACAGTTGTTTCGGATCTATCAGATTGGATTCCTGTTTTGATTTAATAAGTACTTCCAGCTTACCAAACCTCTTTTTGATCAAATCCCGGAGACGGTCACATCTCACCTGTTGAGCCGGATTATCACTGGTAAGTCTTTTTACATGATCAAGCGCCGTAAGTGATTCTTCAAAAGACCCATGGTAAGGGTCGAGATAAGCGGGTTCGTCGGTAATCAGGAAGCCACGTTGCGCAGATTCTGCTTCGCGGATCGGTGCAACCACATCATTCAGGTTCGAAATGACTTCGTAGGTATGGTTGACCCATTGTGAGCTGTTTAACAGATTTTGAATACTAATAAAGGATGCAACGGAACTACCAAGCAAAATGAAAAGGGAAAATCCAAAACCGATGGCAAGGTTACGGGTCAGCGATTGTTTCTTCAAAATAAAATCCTTTTAATTTTCAGAAATGGGGTTGGCAATAGGAGTTGCAATTGGTTTCGCAACGGGTAATGAAAAATAGAAAGTGGATCCTTTCCCCTCTTCGCTTTCCAGCCAGCATTTTCCATTATGTCTGCGGATTATTTCAGAACAAATATAAAGGCCGACGCCCAGACCCTGAAAGCGCCGGGCCGTCCCTTCCACACGGTAAAACTTACGGAATACATCCGCCTGGTTCTCTTCTGGTATTCCGATTCCATAATCCTTTACGGCCACGATCAGATAATTATTTTTGACCGATGTATGCAGTTCCAGTTCTTTTGTATCGGGTGAATATTTAATCGCATTGGTCATATAATTCAGAATGACCTGTTCCAGACGCGTTTCATCTCCCTTTATCAGTACGTTGCTGTCCCCCTTTACGTGGATTGTAAAATCCGGGTAGATCTGACTAATCATTTCAACCGACTCCCTGAGCAGTTTATTAAAATTAAAAAGCGACTCATTGAATTTCAGCTTTCCATTTTCTATTCTTGAGGTATCCAGCAGATCCACGATCAGGCTGTTCAGTTTATTTATTTGCGCAAGCGTGCGGTCCACATAACCTTTCAGACGTTCGTCCTTATTCAACGACCGGTCGAGTAACTGAACATAGGCCTTCATACTCGCCAGCGGAGTCTTTAATTCGTGACTCGCGATACTCATGAATTCGTCCTTTCGCCTGGATGCAGCCTGCGCCTCCTGCTGGGCAGCCTTGCGGAATTCAATTTCCACCCTTAGACTGTCCTGCATCTCAATCAATATGCGGTTCTGTTCGTACAAACGGTAAAAAGTCTTCACCCTCAACAATAAAATATCCGGATCAATCGGCTTGGTAACGTAGTCTATTCCCCCTGAAGAATAGCCCCTGGTAATATATTTCTTATCTACATTAATCGCGGAGAGGAAAATGATGGGAATGTCTTTCGTTACACTGTTTCCTGATAAGGATTCTGCCACTTCGAAACCATCCATACCGGGCATTTGCACATCCAGAATGATCAGGGCATAGGAGTTTCTGAGCGTTTTTTTTAATGCTTCTTCTCCGCTGGACGCAGAATCGGTTGGGAAGGAATGTAACTCCAGTAATGTTTTCAGCGTAAAAATGTTCTCGGGGGAATCGTCCACAATTAAGATCATAAAATCCGTCAGGTTTTTCGGGCGCTGAGATCAAAAATACAAAAGTCCTGAATCGATTTCAGGACTCTGTATGTTTCCCTATCCTAAGACTAATGCATACGACTGTTGTAAATTGTTCAAATTATTTGCCAGAGATTTTCAGTTCGAATTTTGATATCCTCTCAATTGAATGTGGAATTTCTTTCCCAAACATCTTTTATTGTAGATCATAATACCGCTCATTTCAACGGAAACTATAGATCAGTTTATAGATTTCCGAGATATCGATATCCTGCAAATACGGATAAAGTTCTGACGATTCTTCAAAACTCCGGATGCAGATATAGAAATACCGGGTCTTATGATAATAAATTTCCACATAAAAATCGTTTACCTGGTACAGACTGATACGGAAACATCCGTCATTCCTTTCTGCCAGAAAAACCCCGTCACTGGCCAGCACCTCTGTCTTGGCCATGCCGTCCATAAAATTAAAATCCCTTATATCCATAAACAGGTTTTATACGTTGTAGTACGGTTTCAGGAATATAATTCAAATCATATACCGATATTCCAAAAAACCGGGCACAAGATTCGAAATCAATAAAAAAACAAAAATGGGCGAATTGGTCCTGACACTTTCACATAAAGAGTTGCTCAAAGCCGATAAGGACTATGAGAAAGCGGCTAAAGCCGTGAATCTGATCTATGTGCGGGATAATATGCCGGGTATTCAGCGTCTCAAAAAGGGAAAAGGCTTCTCTTATATTATGGAAGATCAAACCCTGAAAGATCGCCACGAGCTGAAAAGAATCAAAAAACTGGCTATTCCGCCAGCCTGGACGGAGGTATGGATCTGTCCCATGGAAAATGGCCATATCCAGGCAACAGGGCTCGACATACGAAGAAGAAAGCAATATCGTTATCATACCCTTTGGGCCCATGTACGCAGTGAAACCAAATTTCACCGTCTATATGAATTTGGCAAACTCCTGCCTCAGCTCCGGGAACAACTGGAATCCGATCTCCGGATCAGGGAACTAAATCAGGATAAAGTGCTTGCCACGGTGATCAGTCTGATGGAAAGAACCTATATACGCGTGGGAAACAGTAACTACGAAAAACTCTACGGGTCATACGGTCTGACCACGCTGAAAGACAAACATGTGTCCATTACCGGCGACAAAATGCGGTTTGCTTTCCGGGGCAAAAAAGGAATTCAGCATGAGATCACATTGAGAAATAAAAAACTGGCGAGAACAGTGGAGCAATGCCGTGATATTCCGGGAAAAGAATTGTTCCAGTATTACGATGAATCCGGAAACCGGCGGATCATTGAATCCGGGATGGTCAATGAATATATAAAAAAGTCAACCGGAAAGGATTTCAGTGCAAAGGACTTCAGAACCTGGGCCGGATCTGTTCATGCGCTGGAAACGCTTTGTAGTTTATCCGATGTGATAACCGAAGCGGAACGAAAGAAAAACATAGTCACCGTGCTCGATTCAGTCAGTAAAAAACTTGGGAATTCCCGTTCGATCTGCAAAAAATATTATGTGCACCCGGGTTTAATCCGTTTGTATGAAGAAAATAATTTCTCAAAATACGCCCGCTGCCTCGATCAGATTGAAATGACAGAGGAAAGTTTCGGACTCACACCCTCGGAGAAAGTGTTACTGAAAATACTGAAGGAAAGTTAATCCCTTGGGAATGTGAAAATGTGGGAATGTGGAAATGTGGAAATAGAAGGGTGAATTTCTCATTTTTTGTTTAAATAAATCAGTCAGATTAGCATTTGAATTATTAAATCTGACTGATCATGCCTGAAAATCCGATTGTCAATAAATCTTTAGAATTTTCAATTTCAATTTTAACTTACTGTGACTATTTAAATAGTAAAAGAAAATTCATCATCGCAAATCAATTATTGAAAAGCGGTACGTCCATCGGCGCTAATATATTTGAAGCGCAGCACGCCGAAAGCCGGTTAGATTTTATACACGAAATGAAAATTGCATTAAAAGAAGCGAATGAAACTTCTTACTGGCTGACGCTGTGCGGGAGAATAGAGGACTTATCAGTTCAAAAGGAATTATCCCATGTGCTAAATGAGCTGATGCTAATTCTTTCCAAGATTGTTGTTACAAGCAAAAAAAACCTCTCCAAAAATTAATCTGAATTTCCACATTTCCACATTTACACATTTACACATTTGATTAAGCGCGCTCGAATTTGAGAATGAAGTTCGACCCCTGATTGAGCCCCGTCTGAACATCGATGGATCCCTTGTGTGACTGGATAATATTAAGTGTGGTGGCAAGCCCAAGACCCAGGCCGTTTCTTTTAAAAGTAAAATAAGGCTCGAACAGATGAGGGAGGGTTTCTTTGCTGATGCCTGTTCCATTATCTTTTATAGAAACCAGGTGATGGCCGTTCTGACTCGTTATGGAAATATCCAGTTCCCCTTTATTTTCATTCATTGCTTCAATCGCATTGATGATAATATTGGTAAAGGCAATTTTTAATTTCGGAGAGTCTGCCATGATATAAGCCGGCTCGTTGGGATAGACCACTTTCCAGTTTACTTTTTTTAGTGTGATGCGGTCAATGATAGTTGCAATGGAATCGTCGAGTATGCTCTGCAGTGCTCTTTTTTCCCTGACATTTTCGGGTGGAAGGGAGGATGACAATAACAGTTCCGTGATCAGGTCGTTTATTCGTTTTGAATTCCGCGAGATGATATCCATGTAAACAACGCCGGTATCATCCAGTTTTTCCTGTGCCAGCTGTTCCACTGATAAATTAATATTGTTAAGCGGGTTTCTGACTTCATGTGCGAGGGCTCTCACCAGTCTGTTTGCGGCTCCGAGTTTCTCTGCCTGTAAAGTTGCTTTTTCAGCGCGTTTGAGGTTGGTAATGTCATGGATAATTCCCTGTACATACAAATTATCATCCGCGTCTATTTCCATGGAAAGGGAAAGAA
>DASXNJ010000197.1:0-7135 GCA_036495145.1 Puia sp. | reverse complement strand
TGTCTGACGGGTGCGGCTTTGATGGTTTTATTTGTGCTTCCGCAAACCCAAAATCTGACCCATCGGGAAATTCATTCTCTTGGAGACGTACCCGTGATAGCCTATGTGTTCCCGCTGATCGGTTTTTTTCTTGCGCCCATTTACCCATTGGTTAATTCGTTTGTATTAAGTTCGACCGAAAAAATATATCATAGTCCGATGGCGTCGTTGCTGGTGTTTTTTTCCGCCGTCGGCGGCACACTGGGATCAAGGCTTGTGGGCTATTTGTTTAAAAATATAGGAGGCAATAAAGCATTTTATTTTTCACTGGTACCGATGGCGGTTTTATTTATTTGTATTTTATTATTCTCCAAAATGCAAAAGAAAACAACCGGGAAAATTGAATTTTCATCAGCCGGACATTGAACCTGAAAATTTTTACGAGTGAATAAGGAAGATATATTGGAAATTCCTGCTTTATTACGGGACGTACAAATGCAAAGAATTTTTCCTGACGGAAAGACATTTCCGGATTGTTCACCTGCTTATGATGATCCGGCGATCAATAAAGAATATCTGCAGCAAAAAAACCTGCCGGGGTTTGATCTTAAGAAATTTGTTTCGGATCATTTTATATTACCTGTTCCCATTTCATCCGGTTATTCCAGTGATACAAATAAAACACTGGAGCAAAATATCGAAACGCTTTGGGGTTTCCTTGAGCGGCAACCGGACAAAAGCGGCGGATCGCTTATCCCGCTTCCTTATCCTTATATCGTACCCGGCGGCCGATTTGGTGAAATTTATTATTGGGACAGCTATTTTACCATGTTGGGATTAAAAGTGTCAGGAAAGAATGAGATGATCGAAAATATGGTAAAAAATTTTTCATTTCTGATTGACCGGTTCGGATATATTCCGAACGGCAACCGGACTTATTTTATCGGACGTTCACAACCCCCGTTCTTTTCTCATATGGTGCAATTGCTGGCCCATGTGAAATCAAAAGAGGTTTTCATTCAGTTTTTGCCGCAATTGGTAAAAGAGCATGGTTTCTGGATGGGAGGTGCGGATGAATTGAGTAGTACGAATCTGACAGTTTCTCATTTAGTACAAATGCCCGGAGGAGAATTGCTGAACCGCTATTGGGATGAGAATGAAACACCGAGGCCGGAATCATTACGGGAAGATGTTGAGCTGTCTCATCAAACAGATAAAAAGCCGCAGACATTATATCGCCATTTAAGAGCCGGCGCCGAATCCGGATGGGACTATTCCTCCCGTTGGTTCGAAAAGCCGGATTCATTTGCCGGCATCTATACGACTGATATTATTCCGGTGGATTTGAACTGCCTGTTATTTCATTTAGAACAAACCATTTCAGAAGCATATCAATTGAATGGGAAGACTGATCTGTCAGGTAATTATCATTTAATGGCAATGAGAAGAAAAGAAGCCATTCAAAAATATCTTTGGGATAAGGACAGGGGATTTTATTTTGACTACGATCTCAAACGAAAAGCGCAGAAGCAGTCGCTGACGCTGGCCGGTGTATTTCCTTTATTTGTCAAAATAGCGGATAACAAACAGGCGGAACAAGTTGGTATGGTTGTCAGCGAAAAATTTCTGCGTCCGGGCGGTTTGGTGAGCACGCTGGAGACTACCGGTCAGCAGTGGGATGCTCCGAATGGATGGGCGCCCCTGCAGTGGACAACGATTACCGGTCTGAAAAACTATGGACAGGAGGACCTCGCAAAAACAATTTCCAACCGATGGATACAATTAAATGCAGATGTATTCAAACGCACCGGCAAGCTGATGGAAAAATATAATGTGGTGGATATCCAATTGGAGGCAGGCGGTGGTGAGTATGCGGGCCAGGATGGATTTGGATGGACGAACGGTGTATTGCTTGCTCTTATACAGATTTATGGGCGAACGGATAAATGATATCTATTTTTCAATCTCCCGCAATCCATATTCCAATCCCCTCAATTCTGCCAGACCACGGAGTCTTCCGATGGCAGAGTAACCCGGATTTGTTTTCTTTTTCAGATCATCGAGCATCTGGTGGCCGTGATCGGGCCGCATAGGAATTGACATTTTTCTTTGATTCATCATCACTACGATTTCTCTTACCACGGCATACATATCGACATCACCTTCCAAATGATTTTCTTCATAAAAGTCTCCTGCATTATTTCGTTTTGTGCTACGCAGATGAAGAAAATGTATTCGGTTGGAAAAACGGCGGATCATGGCCGGCAGATCATTATCTTCCCGAACGCCAAATGAGCCCGTGCAAAAACAGAGTCCATTTGCTTCGGATGGAATTTCTTTGATCAGCCATTCGACATCCTGAGCTGTACTTAGAATTCTGGGCAAACCAAGAAGGGAATAGGGCGGGTCGTCGGGATGAATGGCCATTTTTACTCCCACTTTTTCTGCGACCGGAACAACCGCTTTTAAAAAATCAATCAAATGGTTACGCAGTTTTTCTGCATCCATATCCTGATAGTGATCGAGTGCCTGTTGAAACTGGTTGAGCGTAAAACTTTCTTCGCTGCCGGGTAGTCCGGCAATAATATTTCTTTGAACAAGATTCTTTTCCTCATCCGACATATTTTCGAAGCGCTGTTTTGCATTTTTGTATTCTTCGTTTGTATAATCTTTTTGCGCATCAGGTCTTTTCAGTATAAACAAATCGAACGCGACAAAGGCCGCTCTTTCAAAACGCAGTGCAAGGGAACCATCGGATTGCCGGAATGTCAGATCAGTTCTCGTCCAGTCAAGAACCGGCATAAAATTGTAAGTAATAATATTTATTCCGGCGGCTGCGAGGTTTCGTATGCTTATTTTATAATTTTCAATCTGCTCCCTGAAATTCCCTGTCTGTGTTTTTATTGATTCGTGTACCGGAAGGCTCTCCACAACCAGCCATTTCATACCAGCCTTTTCCACGAGTGTTTTTCTTTTTTCAATTTCCTCCGAAGTCCAGATCGCGCCATTGGGAATATGATGAAGGGCCGTTACAATACCTGTGCAACCGGCCTGCCTGATATCTGTCAGACTGACGGGATCCGGTGGTCCATACCAGCGCATGGACTGGATCATTTTAAAATCATCTTTACCATTCATGATTGTCCTGTTTGTGACCCGCCGGTTCAATATTATTTTCCCCTTTTATTTATAATAATCATTTCAATCTGTCGTTTACTGTATAGTGATTATCATAACTGAAGTTTTCTCAAGCCGGTGTTTCTACACTGGCTTTTCTTTTTTCTCCTGATCGCTCGTATTTTTCCGAAGTCTCTGTAAAAATACGTTTCCCTGATCGCAAAGTTCCGAAAGCAGGGGGCCGGTTCTGAGGTTTTTTCGGCTCAATCATTTAAATTGGCCCCTCAAAGGTTCATATGGCAGGCCATTCGAAAGTCTCTCTTTATTTTCCCGATAAAATTTTATTTGGTAATAAAAAGGCCATCGTCGTTGGTGGGGATGCAGGAGGTACCAAGGTTAATCTGGCCATATTTGAAGCTACGATGAGTGAGGTCAGGTTGATCAAATCATCTACCTATCATTCAGGCAGTTTTCCATCTGTCAATAAGATCCTTCAACAGTTTATGCAGGAAAATCCTGACTATAAGCCGGAAAAAATATGTCTGGGTGTGGCAGGGCCTGTTTTTGAGGGCCGGGTTGCTGTGACCAATCTCCCCTGGTACGTGGATGCCAGTGAGATGGCGAAGGCCACGGGGGTAAAGCAGGTTATTTTATTGAATGATCTTGAAGCGACCGCTTATGGTGTTGCGGGACTAACCGAAGATGATCTGGCAGTTTTACATGCGGGTGATCCCGATGAGGGAGGAAATATTTCCATTCTTGCTCCCGGCACTGGTTTGGGCGAGGCAGGTTTATTCTGGGACGGTCAGTTTTATCATCCCTTTGCAACAGAAGGTGGTCATTGCGATTTTTCCTGTCGGGACGCTGCTGATCTTGAACTGCATGATTATTTACTCAGAAAATATAAAGTAGTCAGTTGGGAAAGTGTTATTGCCGGACCGGGTGTCTCTTCTATCTGCCAATTTCTTTGCGAAATAAAAAAACGTTCCCTCAGTGTTGCGATAGAAGATAAATTAAAAACGGGCGATCCTTCGGCAGTGATTAGTGAAGCAGCGATCGAAGAATCAGATCCTGTTTGTGTAGAAGCCATGCAAATTTTTGTTCGTCACCTGGCCCGGGAATGTTGTAATCTGATTTTGAAAATGAAATCTACCGGTGGTCTCCTTCTGGCGGGTGGCGTTCCTCCAAAAATCATATCCCTTTTGCGAGAACCTTATTTTTATGAAAATCTCCTGGACTGTGACCGGATGCAGGAACTCGTAAAAAAAGTTCCTGTCAAAGTAATTCTCAATGATAAAGCACCGATGATTGGTGCAGGTTGGTTTGGCGCATACAGTAACCAAACCATGGTTCATCAATAAAAATAAAAACATGAATAGCAGACGTTCTTTTATCCGTCAGGCGGGCATCATTGCCGGTAGTTCCCTTTTGGCGACGACTCTCCAACAGAATAGTTTTGCTGCTTTTGGAAAAAAAATGGCGGCCAGTGACCGTATCAATGTGGCTGCTGTGGGTATCAACGGCATGGGATGGGCAGATCTTTTATCGTCTCTGAAACAACCTGGCGTACAGGTTGTGATGTTATGTGATACAGATAAGAATGTACTGGATAAGCGACTTGCCGATCTCGCAAAATTAAACGTGGATGTTTCGAAAATAAAAATAACCGGTGATTATCATCATGTGCTCGAAAATAAAGATGTGGATGTCGTTATTATTGGCACACCCGATCACTGGCATGCACTGATCATGATGGAAGCCTGTGCAGCGGGAAAAGATGTTTATGTTGAAAAACCGGTTGGGAATTCGATCGGCGAATGCCGTGCGATGGTCGCTGCGCAGAAAAAATATAATCGCGCGGTGCAAGGGGGTCAATGGCAACGCAGTCAGAAACATTTTCAGGATGCACTGGATTTTGTTTATTCGGGTCAGCTGGGAAATATCCGTACGGTTAAAGTATGGTGTTATCAGGACTGGATGAAGCCGGGTCCGGTGGTGCCTGATACTGCACCACCTGCGGGTGTCGATTATAAAATGTGGCTTGGGCCGGCGCCTACACGAACATTCAATTCCAGTCGATATCTTTTTAACTTCAGATGGTTCTGGGATTATGCCGGCGGACTGATGACAGACTGGGGAGTCCACTTACTGGATTATGGTTTGTTGGGAATGAAGGCAGGAAATCCAAAAACGGTCGCTGCGCTTGGAGGTGATTTTGCATATCCTGATTTGTATCAGGAAACGCCGGACACGCTGACGACTTTATATGAATTCGATCATTTCAATCTGGTATGGGACAGCGCCATGGGAATCGGTAACGGATCTTATGGGCGGGATCATGGTATCGCATACATCGGAAATAATGCAACACTTGTCCTAAGCAGGGGAGGATGGGAAGTGATTGACGAGAAAATGAGTAAAATGAAAATCGAAAAACCATTGGTGTTACCATCAGACAATGGTTTGGATAATCACTGGAAGAATTTTATTGATGTAGTTCGCTCAAGAAAGATGGAGGATCTTCACTGTTCCATTGAAGCCGGGGCGCATGTGGCAACCGTTGCCCAATTGGGGAATATCAGTTATCGCAGCGGCAAAAAACTTTCATGGGATTCAGACAGGTTCACTGATGAATCAGTGAATAAGGAATTTCTGATGAAAGAATATCATAATGGTTATTCGCTTCCCAAATTATAAAGCCTCAGCTTTTCAAGCATAAAGCCTAACGCTTAACGCCTAACGCTTAACGCCCAGCGATATGCTGTAACGGCATAGTCTTTGACTATACCCAGATAAATTAACAGAAAAATGAGGAAACAGTTATTGATTGTCGCGATTACGGCGACAGTATTCGCATCCGTATCATATGCCCAGACTTATCCTGGTTACAGAACAGGTAACTACACAGGCGTAAACGGGGCCTTTTTTAATCCGGCCAATATTGCAGATAACCGGTTTAAATGGGACATCAATCTGGCCGCGATAAACGGATTTGCAGGAGCCGACCAGGGCGGAATAAAATTCAGCGATATCACGCATAATTTCGATGCGAACGATCTGAAATCAAATATTTTAAAGGGGCAGAGTCACGTAAACAGCCTGGATTATGCAGATCTTCTGGGTCCGTCTTTTATGTTATCACTGAGTCCCAATACTTCAATTGCCCTGACTACGCGCTCACGGGTTTTTGCCAATGTAAAAGATGTGAATGGCGATCTGGTCAATGCAATCATTGATCCTGCCGGCGCAGGAATTACGACTCCTGTTGCTCTCGATGGTGCAAGAACCATCACGCATACCACGGGCTGGACTGAAATCGGTGGTTCCGTTGGTCAGGTATTTTCAAAAAAAGGTAGTCATCATTTTTTTAAAGGTGGAATTACCCTGAAATATATTGCCGGTACAGCTGATGCATATATGACAACAAACGGTATTAGCGGCTCATTACAAAGTCTCGGAAACACCACCGTTGTTGAAGGTCCGGCGGCAGGTTATATTTCCATCAACGCCACGAATGCAAATTTTACTGATTACAAATTCAACGACCTTTTTAAATTCAACGGTCAGGGGTTTGGTGGTGATATTGGATTTGTTTATGAATACCGGCCGAACATGGATTATTCGATGTATACGAATGACCGGTGGGCAAATAAATATAAATTGAAAATTGGTGTTTCCCTGCTTGACGTGGGTATGATAAAGTTTAATCAATCCGGGAATCTGGCCGCCAACTTTAATACAAATATTCCTGAAGGCAATCAATTCGACCTGAATGCACTGAATGGTAAATCAGTTGGTGAATTCATACCTGTATTCAACGCGTCACCTTATTTTGTTGCAGGCACGCCGCAAAGCAATTCCTATACAGTGAATCTTCCGACGACCGTGCAGGCAAATATTGATTATTTGTTTAATCCCAACTGGGCAGTAAATATAGCCGGCCAGTTTAATACGAATAATTCGATCAACTTTAATCTGTATGAATTTAATTCTTACAGTATCACGCCGCGTTGGGAAAATCCATTGATCAGTGTTGAAT
>DASXNJ010000196.1:0-3002 GCA_036495145.1 Puia sp. | reverse complement strand
TTTTTACCCGACAGATCACTCAGGTCAAGCGCATTCCGGGTCAGGATGCTGTCTTCAATGGCGGTCGTGTATAGTTTATCAATTTCCTGTTTGTTGCAAAATTCCCTGATAATCAGGTATCCATCCCGGTGGAATTCCTTTATTTGAGTATCTGAAAGTTTTTTTGATTGCATGGTAAAAGGTTTTTAAAACAGCGCCTGTTTTTTATTTTATAAAAATTGTACAGTTCATGTCAACTCGGACAGAAAAACCTCGTATTAAGGTAATAAATAAGGCTGAATAGGCGGGCGGATCTTTTGGGTTCGTCCTGTCGTTTGACCTTTACAATGGAAAAAGCAGGGGAATGACTGGTGGAGACATTCATTCCGCAGCGAAATGTGTTCAGGCAAAGAGGCCGCCTCTGCAAAACAGAGACGGCCTCATTTTTAACGGGCTGGTTTAATTTTTGATCAGGTAGCCAAACAGTCCGTCTGTTTCAGCAGCCGGCCCGGCAGTGAAATAGAGTCTTTTTTGATCGATCGTTGAAGTAGTGGGAGCAAAAGACAATGCCCACAGGCCATCGATAACAATGGTCCGGTTATGAGATTGTAATTGGCCCATAAACTGACCCTGGGTTGAATAAACATTGATTCTTCCATCACCAAAATTGCCGACCAGTATAACCGGGGGCTGATCCAGATCGTCGTTATCTTTATTTCCGTTTCCATTGTTTCCAACCTTAGGACCATCACCGTCATCCGACATATCCAGACTCTGGAGAAAATTGGCGGGTGTAATCACAATACCCCAGGGTGCGTTAAGTGTTCCTCTGGACGCAAACCTTCTGACAAAACTTCCATCGGGATTAAATACATCTACCAATCCAAGTCCGGCGCCTGCCTGGCTTCTCCCATCCGGTGCCGGTTTTGCATATTCTACAAAAAGCCAGTTACCCACAGATTGAATATTAAACGGAGAATATCCGGACGGCAGGGCAGGATCATGAAAGGGCATGGAGACAGCGGAGAATGTTGTATCCCATACATCGATTTTTCCGGCCCTGAAATTTGCTGCATACAAAAAATGCGAGCCGTTCCAGATAGCCAGGGCCAGTCCTGTGTAAGCCGATGTGGCCGAATTATTTGCTATTCTCAAAGCATTATTTCCTGCAGTTCCGTTCCAGCCTGATACAACACCATCAACGCCCGCGAAAAGAAAATTCGGTGCCTGATTATTGGAGAGTGTAAAACCTGCTCCTCCGGCAAAAACAATACCGGTCGGTAGTCCGCCAATCGTGTCTGTCGGAGAAGGAATATTAACCGGTGGTCGCACAATGGCTCCTTCGCCGGTGTACAATTCACTTATATGGCCCGACATGGAATTGACCCATGCAATACCACTTGGCGCCCAGGCAAGACCCCATGCATTGTGGAGCGTCGGATCAATCAGAACCGGAGAATAAGCTGCACTGTTTGCTACCAGATTGATCTGTTGAAAATCGCGCAGACTCTTGTTTTCAATATTTGCCTTATGGCAACCAACAGAAATGATTAATAAAATAACAAAGAAAAAAGAAAATCGCACTGGATGAAACCGAAATTTGAAAGGAGTAAGGTTGTTCATAATAGCAGTTTTAATATTCGTGTTAGTTAATAAAAGAACGATCCGCCTTTGGAATTCTAAGCACAGGTTATAAAAACAATAAATAAAGGAGTTCTGCTTTTTATAAAGCAGAAATAGTCAGTCAGTCATTATACACTGTCGCGGAGGTTGTGAGGTTTGAATATAAAACGATGCTTCAGAAAAGGAGGTTGCGTCTCCCTCTGCGATAAATACAGAATGATGTGCAAGGAACAGATCATCCTGTATGAAAGGTGAATTGTTTTATCACGATATAAAAGGAAATCCCCATTACAAACCACCCGAATATTTTTCTTAAATAATTGCCGGAAATCTTTTCGGCGATCCGGGTGCCTATCAAAATACCAATAATGGCGCCCAGAGAAAACCTGAATAACAGGTTCCAGTTTATCGTAGTGCCGGAATAGCTGGTGGAAAAACTGAACAGGGAATTCATGGCAATGATGAGCAGGGTGGTTCCTACAGCTTTCTTCATAGGCAAATGGTTCCAGAAATATAATGCAGGTACAATCAGAAATCCGCCACCGATTCCGAATAAACCGGTGATGATTCCAACAATGAATCCCTGTATGATGAGGTATAAAGATTTTACATTCTTTTCATCAGGCAGGGTTTCTGTTTTCCGTGAAGCCGACCGGAGCATTTTGACGGCAGCCATAAACATCAGTGTGGATATACAAAACATGAACAGTATCTTTTTAGATACTGCAAATCCTCCCAGGGAAAATATCTGTTCCGGAATGGATGGAAAAATATATTTTCTTGCGACCAGCACACCCGTTACGGATGGGACGCCGAACAGGAACATTGTTTTAATGTCAACCAGTTTATGGAATATGGATTTTATACCACCCGCCAGGCTGCTGATTCCAACGATAAACATGGAATAAACACTGGAAGTCAGGGGATCCATTTTTAATACAAATATGAAAACGGGTACCGTTAATATGGATCCACCCGCACCGATCAGGCCAAGCGATAATCCAACAAAAAGAGAAGCGACATACGTTATTAATTCTTCCATTCAGGCCCGATAAAAATATTTAATAAAGGCCCTCATGATCGGTAAGAAATTGTTTCCCTGCCTTGCAGTCTTCTACATTTGCCGTGGACCATACAAATTGATACAGACCCCGGCTTAGTAAATAAATATGCTGAAATCCTTTTTTCACAAGTTCCCTGCAAACGATCGCACCGGAATCAGAACCCGAACCATATACCAGAAAATAAGTAGACCTGTCTTTTTGTAAGATAATATTTTCCAATGAATCCGTAGAGGTCAGGTGAATGGCTCCTTTCAGATGTCCCAGATTGGCATGACCCATACTGGCTTTATTATTAAATTCATCCGCCGGTCTCGTATCGAAGATTACCAGATTCGG
>DASXNJ010000195.1:0-5578 GCA_036495145.1 Puia sp. | reverse complement strand
ATTGATGGTAAAAAATATGATCATCCAACCAAAGCTATCCAGGACTTGCAAGCTATCGCACAACCTTATGGCATCGGCAGGGATATTCATGTTGGTGATACGATAATCGGCATCAAGGGCCGCGTGGGCTTTGAAGCGGCTGCGCCGATGATCATTATTAAGGCGCATCATACTTTAGAAAAACATGTGCTAACAAAATGGCAATTGTACTGGAAGGAACAACTGAGCAGCTGGTACGGGAACTGGTTGCATGAAGGACAGATGTTAGATCCAACTATGCGTAACATTGAAAAATTCCTTGAAGATTCGCAAACAACAGTGTCAGGAAAAGTTTTTGTGACGCTTGAGCCTTACCGTTTTACAGTTACGGGCATCGAGAGCGAACATGATTTGATGAGCAGCCGGTTTGGATCTTATGGTGAAATGAACAGCGGCTGGACAGGTGACGATGTAAAGGGATTCGCAAAAATATTCGGCAACCAAACGGCGATTTTTCATAAAATCAACGATCCCGTAAATAAGGTAAAATGAAAAAAATCAGGATTGGGATAACAGGCGGAGCCGGGTATACCGGCGGAGAGCTGATTCGCATCCTGCTAAATCATCCGAAGGCTGAACTGGTTTTTGTTCAAAGCAAGAGTCATGCAGGTCAATTGATATCTGTCGTGCACCAGGATCTGTCAGGAGATACAGAAATTCAATTTTCCGAAAATCTTTCACCCGACATCGATCTGCTTTTTCTTTGTGTCGGTCATGGTGAAGCCAGGAAATTTCTACAGGAAAATCCGATCGGCCAGGAAATCCGCATCATCGACTTATCACAGGATTTCAGAATCGAATCGAATAATCGCTTATCGTCATCAGGAAAATCTTTTGTTTATGGCTTACCGGAATTAAACCGGGAAGCCATCCGGACAGCTCAATACATAGCCAATCCGGGATGTTTTGCTACAACCATTGAATTGGGTCTCCTGCCCCTGGCCAAACAGGGATGGTTATCCGAAGTTTATACGACCGGTGTTACCGGTTCTACAGGTGCGGGACAAGGGTTGAATACCACTTCGCATTTTTCATGGAGAGCCAATAACATCCAGGCATATAAAACATTGATCCATCAGCACCTGGCTGAAATAAGTCAGTCGCTGAATCAATATCAGAAGGGATTTGGCCAGGATAAGTTGCATTTTGTGCCGTGGCGTGGAGATTTCACGCGGGGGATTTTTGTCAGTTCACAAATAAAAATCAACCATGAATTGTCTGAATTAGTCGGGTTGTACAAGGATTTTTATGCCGGCCATCCCTTTACTATCGTTAGCGAAAATCCGATTTTTTTAAAACAGGTCGTCAATACCAATAAATGTATCATTCAGCTGGAAAAACAAAATGACATCCTGGTTGTTCATTCTGCTTCAGACAATTTACTGAAAGGTGCGAGTGGTCAGGCAGTACAGAATATGAATTTAATGTTTGGTTTGGACGAGTCTGACGGATTAAAATTTAAAGCAAACTATTTCTAAGCTTAAAGCCCAAAGCATAAGGCTTAAAGCAAGAAAAATTTGTGCTGGCAGTTTAAAAATATTATTTAATACAGCCTTAAGCCCTGCGCTTTAGGCTTTAAGCTTAAAAAATGAAATTATTTGACGTATATCCCATTAATGAAATCACTGTAACAAGAGCGAAAGGTTCTTACCTCTGGGACGATGCCGGTCAGCAATACCTGGATATGTACGGCGGTCATGCCGTTATCTCGATTGGACATACTCATCCGCACTTTATTTCGCGAATTACGAAGCAGCTGAATCAGGTAGCTTTTTATTCTAATTCGATCCGCATCCCGCTGCAACAGGAACTGGCAGACAAGCTGGCAAAATTATCAGGCAAACAGGAATACCAGTTATTCCTTTGCAATTCGGGTGCTGAAGCCAATGAAAATGCCATGAAGCTTGCTTCGTTCCATACGGGACGGAAAAAGATTGTTGCATTCAGCAAATCTTTTCATGGCAGAACCTCTCTGGCCGTAGCAGCTACTGACAATCCTACCATTGTTGCGCCGGTAAACCAGACCGAGAACGTCGTTTTCCTTCCATTCAATGACACAGATGCCCTTAAAGAATATTTTGATGTGCATGGTCGTGAAGTTGCTGCTGTGATGGTGGAAGGCATACAGGGTGTGGGCGGAATTAACGTGGCTGAAGATTTGTTTCTTCAAAAAATAAGAACGGTATGTACTGATTACGATGCCCTGTTTATTGCCGATGAAGTGCAGTGTGGTTATGGAAGAACTGGTGATTTTTTTTCTACCGACAGAGCGGGCATAGACGCTGATATTTACAGTATGGCTAAGGGAATGGGAAACGGATTCCCTGTTGCCGGAATTCTGATAGCTCCATTTCTGAAACCAAAATATGGTATGCTTGGAACCACCTTTGGGGGCAACCATTTAGCATGTGCTGCGGCGCTGGCAGTTCTTGAAGTGATTGAAGAAGAGAATCTGATGCATAATGCAAAATCAACCGGAGAATTTCTGATTTTCCGGTTAAAAAAAATAAAGGGTCTTAAAAATGTGCGCGGGAGAGGATTAATGATTGGATTTGATTTAGATGACCAGCTAAAAGATCTTAAAAAAAATCTTCTTTTCCATCAACAAGTATTTACAGGAGAATCAAAACCGAACACGATACGTCTTCTGCCTTCGCTGGCTTTGAGAAAAAAGGAGGCAGAAGAATTCCTCGAATCACTTGAAGAAGAAATAAACAATATGGTTTCATCTCCCAATCTGGTTCATCAGGCATGAAGAATTTCATTTCTATAGCAGACGTTTCCAACATGGATGACCTGGTGGCACAGGCACTTCGGTATAAAAAAAATCCATATGCCGATAAAACCCTGGGACAGGGGAAAAAAATTGGGCTCCTCTTTTTAAATCCCAGTTTACGTACCCGGTTCAGCACTCAGATCGCGGCCCTGAATCTGGGATTGGAACCCCTTGTGTTCAACGTTGACAAGGAAGGATGGGCGCTGGAATTTGAAGAAGAAGCCATCATGAGCGGAAATACAGTTGAACATATTAAAGATGCGGCGCCGGTACTTGGAAAATATTTTGATATTCTTTGTATCCGTACTTTCCCTTCTTTAAAAAATAAAGAGGATGATTATAGCGAATTATACATTACGCAATTCGTAAAATATGCCGGAATCCCGGTGGTCAGCCTGGAAAGCGCCACACTGCATCCATTGCAGAGTCTGACTGATATTCTTACAATAACTGAATGTTTACAAAATAAAAACACGATTAGAAAACCCAAAATCGTACTTACCTGGGCGCCTCATGTTAAACCGCTGCCTCAATGCGTGGCAAATAGTTTCGCCCAATGGGTCAATGCATGGGGCAAGGCGGATTTTGTTATTGCACATCCTGAAGATTATGATCTGGATCCCCGGTTTACAAACGGAGCGCGCATATTGCACAATCAGGATGCTGCATTGAAAGACGCTGATTTTGTTTATGTAAAAAACTGGAGCACATACAGGGACTATGGAAAAATGTATACCAATGATCCGGAATGGATGTTATCCAACGAACAATTACTGTTAACCAATCAGGCAAAAGTAATGCACTGTCTGCCCGTACGTCGTAATGTCGAATTAAGCGATGAAGTGCTTGACGGACCAAATAGCATCGTTACGCAGCAGGCTGGTAACCGGGTTTGGGCTGCTCAGTCCGTACTGAGTGAAATTCTTAAATCCTGATCATGGAAATCCTATATGTGGTCAAGATCGGCGGAAATATTATTGATGATGATCAATTGCTTTCATCGTTTCTGAAAAAATTCGCTGCGATCAGATCGAAAAAGATCCTGATTCATGGCGGCGGAAAGCTGGCCACGCGGATGGCAGAGAAAATGGGTATTCCCCAGCAGATGATCGACGGTCGGCGTTTAACGGATGCTGAGACATTAAAAATTGTAACCATGGTGTATGCGGGTTACATCAATAAAAATATTGTTGCCCTGCTACAGTCTTTGCAATGTAATGCGGTTGGCATTACGGGTGCCGATGGAAACAGCATTCTTTCACATAAAAGAATAAAAGGAGATATAGACTATGGATTCGCAGGTGATGTAGATCATGTGAATGCTTCCTGGTTCATCCAGATGCTCATAAATGGTCAATCCCTGGTGGTTGCCCCGGTAACTCATGATGGCAAAGGTCAGTTACTAAATACCAATGCAGATACCATTGCACAGGAAATTGCAAAATCACTCAGCTCTTTTTTTGAAGTCGTATTGATTTACAGTTTTGAAAAAGCAGGCGTGTTAAGAGACGTTGAAAATGAAAATTCAGTCATCGAAAGATTGCATCCCGGGTATTATAATCAGCTGAAAGAAACTGAAAAAATATTCGCAGGCATGATTCCAAAACTCGACAATGCTTTTAAAGCCATCGAGGCCGGAGTTCGAAAAGTAGTTATAGGAAAAGGACAGGAACTGGACATGCTCATAACCGGAAATTCCGGCACAACCATCAGTCATGAATATTAATTCAATAGAAAGTTTACAGGCGGAAGCCATTGCCCTGCTAAAAGAACTGATTGCCACTCCATCTTTTTCCAAGGAAGAAAATGATACCGCCGACCTGCTCTGCGCCTTTTTTACCCGACATGAAATTCCATTTGCCCGCGTAGGAAATAATATTTATGCCAGGAACAAAAACTATCATAGCTCCCGTAAAAGTATCTTACTGAATTCCCATCACGATACGGTGCGGCCTAATAAAGCATATAGCATGGATCCGTTTACACCGACAATTAAAGACGGGAAATTGTTTGGATTGGGAAGTAATGATGCAGGTGGATGCCTGGTAAGTCTGGCTGCTGTTTTTCTGTACTATTATAATCAGGAGGATCCGAAACATAATATCGTTTTTGCAGCAAGTGCTGAAGAGGAAATCAGCGGTGTCAACGGCATCGAATTAGTATTGCCATATCTTGGACAGATTGACTTTGGTATTGTGGGTGAGCCGACAAAACTCGATATGGCCGTGGCAGAAAGAGGACTGATGGTGATTGACTGTGTTGCTTCCGGACGGCCTGGACATGCGGCCCGCAATGAAGGTGAAAATGCGTTATATAAAGCGATTGAAGATATTGAATGGATCCGAAATTTTCGTTTCGAAAAAAAGAGTGAACTACTCGGCGAAACCCGTATGAGTGTAACAGTTATAGACACTGAAAATAAACAACACAATGTGGTTCCCGCCCAATGTAAATATGTAATGGATGTGCGGGTAAATGAATTGTACAGTTTTGAGGAAATCCTTGATGCGCTAAAGAAAAATCTAAAGAGTAGTTTCAAACCCCGAACCACTCGTATGAAGTCTACATCCATTCCGCTGGATCACCCGTTGGTTCAATCCGGCGTTCGGTTGGGGAAATCTTATTATGGTTCACCCACTACTTCTGATAAAGCCCTGATGCCCTTTCCGGCATTAAAAATGGGTCCTGGCGATTCGGCCAGAAGTCATACGGCAGATGAGTATATTTATATCGAGGAGATCCGGGAAGGCATCGTAACCTACA
>DASXNJ010000194.1:0-7201 GCA_036495145.1 Puia sp. | reverse complement strand
CGGGATGATTGCACTGTCCCAAAACAAAATAAATAACTACAAAAATCAGGATGGTGGAAAAACAACCACCCCCCAGCTTTTTTGCTCCATAGGCTGCGATCAGCGCTCTTAACCAGTTTGGCATAAAAATAATTTTAGGGTATTATAAAAATGTACCTGATCCAATAATCTCTTTTCCTCTACATCAGCATATATTATTATTTTAGTTGGGAATCTTTCCGTTCTCTGCCTGCTTTTTTAATTCGCTGTTAGCCATAACGCCCACTTCCACCCGCCGGTTTAATTTCCGGTTGGCTTCCGTGTCGTTTGGGTATTTTGGCTGATCTTGTCCATACCATTTAATATCAAACCTTTCTTTAGCAACTCCCTTCGAAATCAGGTAATCAGATACGGTAGTGGCCCTCATTTTCGACAAATCAATATTATATTGAACGGTGCCGGTATTATCCGTATGACCCTCTACCAGAATAATGGTTTCGGGATAATCGTTAAAAACGGTCGCGATCCGGTCCAGATTATATTTTGCGGAGTCGCTCAGCACACTGGAATTAATTTTAAACAACAATCCGGAATTAAAAGTCATATTGATGCCTTCGCCGACTCTTTCAACCTGTGCATCCGGCACAGCCTGTTTGATGGCTTTAGCCTGTTTGTCCATATTATTCCCGATCAGATAACCCGCGCCGCCGCCGACAGCTGCTCCGATCAGGGCACCAATCACAGAACTTTTTCCGCCCCCGCCAATAATCGCACCTGCAGTAGCTCCGGCTGCCACACCGATCCCCGTTCCCTTCTGTGTATTATTCAGGCTTTTACAGGAAGAAAAAATCATCAATAACAATACCGGTACAAACAAAAAATATTTCATGATCTGAATTTAAAGCTCATTTACAAATCGCCACCCGCAACAGGTCGATATTCATATTCTTCACACCCTGACCTGTTCCGGATTGAATGGCATCGCATAAATTCTTCTTTTCAGATGAATTCATTTTTGCAGCGAGTGTATTCGCATCCGTGGTGGCATATTTTGCCTGATTCATTTTTATGATGGATTCAATCTTTGCTTTCCAGGCAGGCGCCGCAGCATTTCCCTGCATGCTGATAGCCTTGTCATAACTTTCTATGGCAGCCGTATATTTTCCTGCCGATGTATTAATATCTCCCTGAAGAATATAGAGGTCGGCGTTGTTTGGATCCAGTCCAATGGCAGTTTGAACGTTAGATTGCGCATCTGACCACTGTTGTTGCCGGCTGTCCATAGCGGCGATCTTTGCATAAATACTTGCCCTGTCTGCCGTGTTTCTGTTTTTTTCAGTAAGTGAAATAACCGTTTGAAGGTCGGCTTTCGCTTCTGTTGTCATTCCAAGACCCATTTCGGCATTGGCTTTTTCAAAAAGATTATAAATACTGGATTTGTCAAGTTTTAGTCCTTCCTGAGCAGCAGCCAGCGCATCATTATATTGGTGCAAACCATTCAGTGCTCCTGCTTTTCCGGCATACGCAGGTATTTTTGCATCGTAGGCATCGCATTTTTTTAGTATCTCGTTGAAATTCGCCAAAGCATCAGAATAGTCACCCGCTTTGTTCTGATCATTGGAGGACTTGATCAGATTATAGCAGCTGTTTGAAGTAGTTACCAGCCCGCTTTTACATTGAACAATAGACAGAATACAAAGAATAAAAATACCAAAAACGGGTAATTTTTTCATGCACCGGTTATTTTAAGATACTACTCCTTTGCAATTGCTATGCCATAGAAGGCCCAGGCATAAAGCCTAAAGCTCAAAGCTTAAAGCCAAAGTATATTCACTTAGACATGGGGTGTCGCTTAACTTTCTGAATTAATTTTGTGATAACAATTCACGCGCTATGCTTACAAAGGGCCTTCTGCATTACACAATTCTCAAATTTATCATCGACAAAGGATTCGCTCCGGATTTGGACACCTTGTCCTTCATATTGGAAAGCGATGCATCAAAAATAAAAAGGCTGCTGTATGAATTGCAGGACTATCATGGTGTGGTATTGCATCCGGATAAACCGGTCGTCTGGGTAATTCATCCATTTTCGACTGCGCCTACTAATTTTCTTGTCAAATCCCCGGGAGGAAACTGGTGGAGTAACTGTGCCTGGTGTTCCCTGGGCGTGGCGGCGCTGTTAAATGAGGATTTGACGATAACCACCCGTTTGGCCGCATATGATGAACAGGTCGTTATTCATATCACCAAGGGAGAATTATTGGAAAAAAATCTGCTGGTTCATTTTCCTGTGCCCATGTCCGAAGCATGGAAAAATGTCATATATACCTGCAGCATGATGCTGGTTTTTAAAAATGAGGAGCAGATTACCGAATGGACAAAAAGACACAATATACCAAAGGGTGATATCCAGACCCTGGATAATGTCTGGGCATTTTCAAAAAAGTGGTATGGTAATCACTTAAATCCAGATTGGGAGAAATGGACAATGCAGGAAGCCCGCGATATTTTTAAAGAATTTAATCTGACCGGTAAAATCTGGGATCTTGAAAAATCAACAGAGCGTTTTTGATTTCTTTTAAAGACCGCCAACTGCCAACTGCCAACCAAATCACTTTTCTAAAACAGATTTCAGATTCCCCAAACTCTCGGCCATATCCTTTCCAAGCATACCGGGTATGATCAGATTCATAAGATTCATCGGGTATTTATTCTGACCATCCATTTTCCAAATGATACGTGTCTGTCCTGCAGTAATAGGAATCGTTGTCATCGTAACACGGGCCGTGTTCTTAAATGGTTTTTCGAATCGTACGGTGGAATCAAGTTTTGTTCCGGCATCGATATGCGTAATTTCCTGTTCACCCTTACCGACATTCTTCACCTGACTGTCCCAATAAGTAATAAAACCAACGGAGCCATCCGTACCCTTCGATGTTCTTTTAACCTGCGGATCCATCATCACCCACTTATTGTAATGAGCCTGGTTACCCAGCATTTTCACATAATCAAAAACAGAAAGATTTGAACGCTCAATCAAAACCTGTTTTTCAACAGTATACCCGCGGCGGATAAACAGGGGAAGAATTAAAAACAACAGGATTAGAATAACGACGATAATACCAAGGGCAGTTAGCATATGATCAGTTTAGGGATTCAAAAATAATATTTTCCATTGGTATCAATCAGTACATTCGCAAGGGATGTTCAGTTTACTGTTGATCCGTTACTCACTGTTTGCTGAGCAATTTGCCGGTGGATTTCTTCTCTTTGCAATCCTGGTTTAATTTTTTCCTGTGCAGGATGCCCCAGTTTCTTAATGAATCGATCACCGTTCTAAGACTTTTGCTATGGGGTGTTAATGAATACGTCACTCTCACCGGGTACCCATCCAGTATCTTTCTCACGACCAGTCCGTTCAACTCCAGGTCGCGCAATTCTTTTGACAACATTCTGTCTGTTATTCCATGAACGTCCTTGGTTATATCGGTAAACCGTTTTTCACCAAATGTTAAAGACACGATGATCGGGAGCTTCCATTTTCCATTCAGTACGTCCAGGGAATCTCTGACGGGCTTGAGCATGCTTGTGCATTGACTATGTTCTTCTTCTGTTGTTTTTTTCATGTTTCCCTTTTTGATGTTTGAACCCGGCAGACTATACTTTAGTATAGTACTATCTTTTGTATAGCAAATCTAGTTTATTTTTGTGTCTCACAAGTAAAAATTTAAAAAAATGTCAAAAACAAAATGGGTGCTGGACCCAACACATAGCGAGCTTGGTTTTAAGATAAAACACCTGATGATCACCAATGTTTCAGGTTTCTTTAACAGTTTCCAGGTAAACGGGGAAACCGAAGGGGACGATTTCAGCAAAGCAAAAATCCGGTTAAAAGCGGATATGAATTCGATTCATACCAATAACGAACAACGGGATGCACACCTTCGTAATTCAGATTTTTTTGAAGCGGATAAACATCCGGAAATGATTTTTGAGTCTGTCAAAACAGAACAGATTGACAAAGAAAATTTTAATTTGTATGGTAATCTGACCCTGAAGAGTATTACCCTTCCGGTTCGTTTAAATGTTGAATACAGCGGCATCACAAAGGATCCCTGGGGTGGAGAAAGAGCTGGATTTACTGTTACCGGTAAAATTAAACGCAGCGACTGGGGCGTTAGTTTTAATGGGGTGCTGGAAACAGGGGGTGCCATATTGGGAGAAGAAGTAAAAATTCATAGCGAAATTCAGCTGGTAAAACAGACTGAAGAAGTGGTTGCATAAAACGCAGAACTATGTCAAACAAAAGAAGACTGGTAAGAAAATATAAACCGGGTGGAAACCCCGGTTTTCTGGGAGAAGGCCATATTGCCCGAGCCTTGATACAGGGGGATTTCAGGGACACCGATCCGTTCATTTTGCTGATGGATGACATGCTGGACAAGAAAACGAATGAGCCCGTCGGCGGCCCGCATCCGCATGCCGGATTCGAAACCGTCACTTTAATGCTGGAAGGCGAGTTGGGCGACGAATTGCATAAAATGAAAGCAGGGGACCTGCAGATGATGACAGCGGGCGGCGGTATTATTCATACCGAAACCATTGAGAAGAAAGCGTACTTGAGACTTTTGCAATTGTGGCTGAATCTTCCAAAAAAAGACCGATGGACCACGCCGCGCGTTCAGGATATTTCAACGAATCATGTCCCGAAAAAATCTGCAGAGGGAGTGGAGCTGAAATTATACAGCGGTTCCCTGGCGGATATTTCGTCGCCTGTTCTGAATCATGTCCCGGTCATCATCGCGGATATTCAGATGCAGCCGGATATATCGTATACATTCAATCTGCCGTCATCGTACTCGACATTTTTATATGTGTTGGACGGAACCCTGCAGATTGGTGAGGAAAGAAAACCGCTCGAACAAGACGAGGTCGGCTGGCTTGACAGATCAGCCATCGACGGAGAAAGCGAACTGAATATTACCGCAGGAAAATCCGGCACCAGATTTATCCTTTATTCCGGACAGCCACAGGGCGATCCGATCGTTTCGCACGGGCCGTTTATCGCCGATACCCAGGAAGATATTTCACGTTTGTATCGCGAATTCCGCACCGGAAAAATGAAACATATTTCTACCGTCGCAGATTCGCAAAAGTTCAGTTGGTAATGCATCATGAAAGGCGGAATGAACGAAGGTGCTGCGCAGATTTTTATTTCGCCTGTAGCTTTCTGATATCTTCAATCACCAGGCTGTTGACCATCATGCGCGGGATAAAAATAGTATGGGATGAAGGATCATAGGTAATATCTGCCGGGCCTGAATCGACTTCGATGGTTTTTGTGGTATGGCTATTCAGATCATATACGATTAACCGTCCCTTCTGACTGGTAAAACTGATCCAGTCGGATGCAATGAGGTGTGTGTTGTCAAACATTTCGAGACCGTCAAAAATACCGGTGGGACTATTTTCAAGAACCGTGAAAACCGTATCCGTGTTTTTCAGGTTCTTCTGATATAATTTACCACCACTCATGTTTGGTCCCATCCCGACTGCATAAAGCGTCCCCGTCTTTTCATCATAGGTGACACCGTTGGCTCCTTCGATGGAACCCTGAAAGCGGATAGACTTATCCGTTAGATCTATCAACAAAACCTGACCGCTCACCGTTTCTGACACACATACATGTTTGTCATCCACCTTACACAAATCATTCAACATTTTAGCTGAAGGAATGCTGACTTCGAAAACCTGTTCGCCGGAACGGACATTAAATCCAACCACACGATTTACATCCGCCACATATACAATATCTTTTACAACAGCCAATCCCTTTGGAGCATTGAGCTTTCCTTTCTGAAATTTCTGGTGGATGATGCTGCCATCTGCCGAGAGTTCGGAAATAAATCCGTTACTGTCCAGGGCCATCGGGTCGGGTTTCGTGCCGCCGATATTGGAGACGAACAACCGGTCGCCCGATTTGATAACACTTTCGGGTGCTTCAAATCCGGAAATGGTTTTTTGTGAATAACATATAGTGCTCAATAAAACAGATGCTGCAGAAATAAATAATCCGGGTTTCATGAAATTTTTATTGAAGTTAGGGAGGCTTTCAGGAAGATGCCCTATCAAGTGCGGCCTTTAATTGCCTTGCAGGTACCACACCACTCTGGCGCCATTTTATCTGGCCCTTTTTGAATATGATCAATGTGGGTACACTTTGTACCTGGTAAGCAGACGCGAGAGCGGGATTTTTGTCGATGTCTACTTTCAGAATCGTGGCCCCATCACCCGTCATGTTTTTGAGTTCCTTTAAAATGGGCGGCATCATTTTACAAGGGCCGCACCATTCTGCGGAAAAATCGACCAGTACAGTCTGATCACTGTTTATGATTTCCGAGAAAGATTTTCTTTCATTTGCTGTAGTCATTGCGTTAAGCGTTAAACATAAATATGCAAAAAACGCTCCATTAGTTATAACTAATATTTTTTAGCAGAAACAAATCCTTTACTTCTTCCCAGTTATTCACCCGCCGGTATCCGGTATCGTGCATATTGATATTATGGGTGGCGGTAAAGAGGATTTTTTCTCCGTTGAAATGGGTCAGATTTTTCACATGGTCGTCGATCATAAAATCACCGGAAACTGCTTTTTTGGAACCGCAGAAAATGATCTGCTGCCAGTGAATGAAAGGAAAATGTTTTAGTAACCATTCATATTTCTCGGACAGGGACTGGGGAAATTCCATGGCTGCGGAAACGATGAAAACATCATATAACTGGTTGAGTTCCCTGATCACATTCTGGCTGCCGGGAATCACCGGCGGGTTTGCAAAGAAACCCGGACTATGAAGAAATTCACGGATCAGGCGCGGTTCCGGAAAGGCCAGATCCTCCTGTTTTCCCAATAAATCATTCCGGTCCATCGCAATCCCGGTTGCCCGTTGGTACCAGATGATATACTGTGCCGTAATATCGGCCATCACATGGTCCATGTCTATCAGAATCCTTTTCTTTGCCATATTTTCAAGTTTATATTGCAAATTAACGCAATTATTTGCATAATGGTGCAAAATACATTAATTTTATTGCATAATATTGCAATATGTTGAAGGAAGAAAGGCTTGATTTTATCATAAACCGTTTGAAATCAAATCCATCGGTAAAGCTTGGCCAACTGAGCGAAGCGCTGGATGTGTCGGAAGATACCATCCGGAGGG
>DASXNJ010000193.1:0-5279 GCA_036495145.1 Puia sp. | reverse complement strand
CGGATTTTTCTTTCCCGTAGTTCCCAAAGGACTTGCGCGCATTCGCGTGCAGCTGAGTGCCGCTCATACCCAGGAACATCTGGACCGGTGTATTGCGGCGTTTGTAAAAGTGCAGAAAAGTGTGGTGAATGTGTAAGCGTAGGGAATGTAGGAATTCTACCCTTCCACATTCGCCACACTAACTAACCTGTGATTGCAGTCATCGAAATCTCAACGTTCAAATTTTTTGGCAATGCTTTTACAGCAACTGTTTCGCGGGCTGGAAATTCGCCGCTGAAATATTTTCCATATACCTCATTCACTGAGGTAAAAAAAGACATGTCCGTCAGAAAGATGGTTGTTTTGACGACATTACTGAAATCCAGTCCGGCCGCATGAAGAACTGCGCGGAGGTTGTGCATCACCTGGTGTGCTTCTTCAAATATATCCCTCGCTTCAACCGTGTTATTTTTTGGATTAATAGCAACCTGACCGGAAATGAACAGCATGTTACCTGCTAATATCGCCTGGTTATATGGCCCGATTGGTTCAGGCGCTTCGGGGGTATTGATGATTCTTTTTTCCATACCTAAAAATAATGGTTAATTATTAATTATTAATTATCAATGGGAAAAGCAACTCCTGAGATTTGAAACCGATTCGTCCTCTTGCGCCCTGGTGTTCCCAATTGATCATTGATAATTAATAATTGATAATTACGCCCCGTATCTTTATCAAATGGAAACGGTAGTTTGTGTCTGCGGAGCGGGAACGATGGGAAGGGGTATTGCCCAGGCTGTTGCGAGTCATGGCACGCAGGTCATTTTATATGATGTAAGTGCAGAAATGATTGCCCGTTCTTCATCGATGATCGAAAAAGAATTGGAGGAGTCTGTTAAAAAAAAACGGATAAGTCTGCCGGAAAAAGAAAATATTCTGAGACATATAAAATACACCACGTCGGCACAGGATTGCAGGGCTCCTCTCGTGATTGAAGCGATTATCGAAAAAACAGAAGCCAAATCCGCCCTCTTCAGAGAACTTGAAACCATTCATTCCGATCAGGTAATTTACGCAACCAACACTTCTGCTCTGTCTGTTACGGCCATTGCAGAACAAACGGATTTCCCGGAAAGAATTATCGGTTTACATTTTTTTAACCCGGCCAACCGGATGAAACTTGTGGAGGTGATTCGAACAAAATATGTTTCAGACGAACTTGCGAACCGGATGGGCGGTTTCGTGAGTCAACTGGAAAAAACAGCCGTGATCTGTCAGGACAAACCGGGTTTTATCGTGAACCATGTGGCACGACCTTTTTACCTGGAGGCTCTGAGGCTGGCCGAAAAACAAATAGCGGAACCGGATACGATCGACCGGCTCATGGAATCAGCAGGATTTAAAATGGGACCTTTTCATCTCATGGATCTGATCGGAAATGATATCAATTACTCCGTCAGTAACACCTTATATGAAGCGATGGGCAAACCGGCGCGGCTTAAACCGTCGGGATTACAGGAAGAAAAGTTGAAACTGGGATTACTCGGAAAAAAAACAGGTCAGGGATTCTTTCAATATTCTAAATCCAATCCCGAATGATTTTTGTAACCGGAGGTACGGGTTTCCTCGGATCTTATATTCTTCAGGAACTGGTTTTACAGGGAAGATCTGTACGGGCCCTGCGACGGAACCAGACTGTTCCTTTTTATATGCACCCGGGTCTCCTGGATAAAATATCATGGGTACAGGGAGATATTCTTGATGTGAATGGCTTAATGGAAAATATGGCGGGTTGTAAAAAAATCATCCATGCAGCAGGCATGGTTTCATTTAATCCGGCGGACAAAAAAAAATTATTCCAGTTAAATATAGAAGGGACAGCAAACCTTGTAAATGCCGCCATTGAAACGGGTATAACGGATTTAGTGCACGTAAGTTCAGTGAGTGCACTGGGCAGACATGATGATGCCACAGCGATCGATGAAGAAAAAAAATGGATCGGTAATAACGGACAGTCAAACTATGGCATCAGTAAATATTATGGTGAAATGGAAGTGTGGCGGGGCATGGGTGAAGGTCTTTCTCCTCTTATAGTAAATCCTTCCACGCTGCTTGGTTATGGCGACTGGAATCACACGAGTTGCGGCCTGTTCAAAACTGCTTTTCGTGAATTTCCCTGGTATATGAATGGATCGAACGGATTTGCCGATGTGCAGGATGCCGCCCGTGCCATCATTGGACTGATGGATAGTGGAATTCGTAACGAGCGATATATCATCAGCGCCGAGAACAGAACTTATCGCGAAATATTTCATTGGATGGCGCAGGGCTTTGGTAAGAAACCAGCATCAAAAAAAGCCGGCCCGTTTTTCGCAGGCATGGCATGGAGAACAGAAAGAATCAGGTCGGCATTCTCCCGTCATAAGCCGTTGATTACACGGGAGACGGTTTCGATTGCTTCCAGAAGAAGTCTTTATGATAATCATAAACTACTGAAAGCGCTTCCTTCATTCCGTTTCCGTTCCCTGGAAGATTCCATTTTTGAAGCTTGCGCCGGGTACAATGCGAATCCGCAGCCAATGTAGGCTTAACGCTTAACGCTTAACGCCTAACGCCTAACGCCAGATAATTTAATATATACTTCTGTAAAAAGAGTTTCGTTATATATAAACATTGATTCATTCTCGAAAATAATGCGTCAGGCGTTGAGCGTTGAGCGTTAGGCGTTAAGCGTTGAGCGTTGAGCGTTAAGCGTTAGGCGTTGAGCGTTGGGCGCTAAGCGTTGGGCGTTGAGCGTTGAGCGTTGAGCGTTGAGCGTTGAGCGTTGAGCAAAATAAAAGAATATGAAACTTATCATCATTGCAAGTTGTGCCTTTCTGATATCCCTGACTTGTTCCGGACAGGATAAAATGTTTTATATACATGGAAAAGTGGTGGATGAAAAAACGGGCAGTGTTTTATCCAATGCTTCCGTATTTTGTCAGAATACGACCACGGGCACTATTTCGAATGGTGAGGGCCTTTTTTCTCTTCGTCTGAATAACGGAGGATATGATCTGGTGATTTCATACACCGGTTACGAAACACAGGTATTACGGGTAAGTAATTCAATGAAGGATAAGGATTCACTGCTGATTCAAATGAAAGAAGCAGAGAAAGCCATGGCGGAAGTAGCGGTCAGCGGTTCTTTTCTTGTAGCTGACGGATGGACAAAATACGGCCAGTTTTTCCTCGATAATTTTATTGGTACCACTTCCAACGCAACGCAATGCACGATTGAAAATAAAGATGCAATCAGTTTTTATTTTTATAAGAAGCGGAATAAACTAAAGGTAAAAGCAAAGGAAGAAATCATTATTGTCAATCAGGCACTGGGTTATAAAATCAGATATCAGCTGGATTCATTTGTAAATGACTACAGCACACATATCAGCAGCTATACAGGATATCCCCTCTTTGAAACCATCAGCGGCACGGCCGAACAGCAGGCAACATGGGTAAAAAACAGATACAGGACTTATATTGGTTCGCGTTTGCACTTTATGAGAAGCTGGTATGACAGCACGCTAAAAGAGGAGGGATTCCAGGTTGAAACATTGAATGCACCCAATTCACCCAAAGGAACATTATTGGAAAATCCCTATGATGCGACGATATATTCTTTGGACAGCGGAATAGTGGATATAAATATCAACGGCAGTATCCGGGTTACATATACAGGTCAGGTGCCGGATAAATCCTATCTGATGCAAAATCATTTTCCCCTGAATTCAAAAGTAGAGGTGTCAGCACTTGAAATGCCATCGGGTTTTTCTATTGAAGAGAATGGCTATTTCTATGAGCAATCCGAAATCACCAATATGGGTTATTGGGCCTGGAAGAAAATTGCAGAGTTGGTGCCGTATGATTATAATCCGGAGTGAGCTCAAAGCTGAACGAAAAACGCTTAACGCCTAAAGCCTAAAGCCTAAAGCTTAAAGCTTAAATCTTAAGATTAGCAAATTGAAAATATGCTGATAAGAAAATTGAAATATTCTATCTGGATTATCCTTTTATAAATTGAAATTATTCTTTGGGCTATATTCTTTTCCTGCGTTAGGCTTTAGGCTTTGGGCTTTAGGCTTTAGGCTTTTCCATAACCTTCTTCCATAATTCCGGAATTCGTTTAATCCACACCAATTCGCGCTTTTTAATACCCGCATCTTCAGCGGGTGATCCAAAATATATTTTACCTGCTTCAATTGTTCCACCCACGCCGCTTTGCGCAAGCACGACCACATTATCGCCGATGGAGAGCGTCTTGCTTATACCCACCTGACCCCAGAGTATTACACCATTTCCAATTTCAACAGCACCGGCAATTGCTACCTGGGCCGCCAGCAGACAATTTTTACCAATCACCGTATCGTGCCCGATGTGAATCATATTATCCAGTCGTGAACCACTACCGATCACCGTATCTCCACTCACACCCCGGTCGATGGTACAACCTGCTCCGATTTCCACATCATCTTCAATCAGCACCCTTCCGCAACTTAACATACGTGTATACCAGGATTTCCGGTTCTTATTGGTATTGTAATAGAATGCATCAGATCCTATCACCGTTCCCGCCTGGATAACTACATCGTCACCGATTATGCAATGATCCATGATGGTAACATTGGGATGTATTGTGCAGCGTTCCCCTATTCGCACATGATTACCAATAAAAACATTCGGATAGATATAAGATGTTTTACCGACAGACGAGTTGCTGCTGACAGATTGTGTGGCTCCTTCAAATGGTCTGAAGTGTCTTACTATTTTCTGATAAGCTTCAAAGGGTTGTTCTACAATTAACAATGCTTTTTGAGGCGGACATTCTACAGCCTGATTTATAATGATGAACGAAGCGGCAGACTCCAAACATTTCTTATAGTACTTCGGATGATCCACAAAAACCAGGTCACCAAATTCTACTTTATGTATTTCATTGATTCCTGATGCAGAGGCACCGGTATTACCCATTAGTCTGGCTTCCAAAAAATCTGCAAGCCAAAACAACGATACAGGAGAAGGAAACTTCATTGATCAAATTTTGCTCAAACCTACATTAAAGTGCTTTTCCACACCCTAAAAAAAATTGTGTATAAAATTTATTGGAAAATTTTTCAGAATGGGTAAAATTATTTCTAATATTGTGTAGGGATATTTATGTCCCTGTACTTACTAACCCATCCAAATAGTAAAAGTCTCGCCGCCAGCGGGGCTTTTTATTTTGTACTTTCATTCAGGCAAACAAATTCAAACCCTTTATT
>DASXNJ010000192.1:0-6733 GCA_036495145.1 Puia sp. | reverse complement strand
GGTCCTTCTGCAACGAAGACCCCGTCTGCATCGCGGAATTTTTTATGGCCTAAGTTTTGGATATATTTGACCTGCGATTTTACAAGCATGGATTCGCCGTTTTAATAATATGTCATATTGCCGGCAAGTTACATCATCACGGGTCAGACCTGCATTCGTTCCGGCGATCCTGATTTTCACCCTGTTTTCCTGTCGAGTTCCAGTTGATTTTCAAAGGGGCAAACCGTTTGTTTACAAAACGACCATAAAGGTTGAAGGCAATATCAAGGGAGATGAAAAACAGGATCTGCAGGCTCGTCTTCAAAATCAGCTGGATGACAGTCTCCAGACAAAAACAGTCACCGCCTTTTTTCCATGGCCCCATATCGTTTACAAAAAGCTGGCAAACCCACCTGTATTTGATACGACCAATTTGAGTCGTTCTATCTATTTCATGAATAGTCTGTTGAATTCTAATGGCTATTATTCACCTCAAATAAAAGATACTTTCGTCATTCGGTCGATGGACAAGAATGATAGTTTAAAAGAACAAAGAGTAACCGTTCAATTTATTGTAAAACCGGGCAAGCAAATGGTTTTTGATTCTGTTGGCTTCAGTCTCACAACGCCTGAATTTCAACGGATCGCCATGCAATCCAGAAATCAATCCTTATTGAAAGTTGGCCAGCCCTATTCAAAACAATTACTAACGAGTGAAGTAAACCGGCTCGTTGACAGTTTCCGAAACAACGGCTATTTCCGGTTTACAAAAGAAGATCTCTATGTGGAACATGACACCGTGTTTTCAGCTTTGATAGACCCTTCACTCGATCCAATTGAACAAGCCGAATTGCTGGAAAAACTGAGGCAGAAAAAAGAAAACCCCACGGTTACTGTGGTTGTGAAACAGCGACCCGCGCGGGACACCACCCATCTGATAAAATATTTTATCGGACAGGCTACGGTATATCCCGATTTGGCAGTGGGCGTAGATACGATTGCTTTTCATTCTGACACTACAATAATCAACCAGATTAAATTCATCACTCAGACAAATAAATTTAAACTGCCATTCATAGCTAACAACATTTATCTTTTGCCCGGCGGATTATACAAACAACAATTATACTTCAGAACTTCCAATCGATTGAGCCAATTGCCTGCCTGGCAGTATAATAACATCGAATTTCAACGATCCCCGTACAGTGATAGTTTGCTGGACATGACGATACGAATGTATCTGGCAAAAAAACAAAAAGTTTCTGTTTCGCTGGAGACAAGTTACAATACAAACGATATCGTAACCACTTCAAACGTATTCGGTACCAGTATAATTCTGTCGCTGCAAAACAGGAATGCTTTCAGGCAGTCCATACTAACCAATACCAGTTTATCGGCCGGATTGGAAATAGGTTCAAATACGATCAAAAACCCGGACGGCAGCTATTCACATCCCATTGCAGTACAGACTATTCTTGCGGCCCTGTCGCATACGGTAGTGATTCCGCGCATTATCCATATTATTCCATTTGTAAAATTCCCTGCAAACCTGGAACAAAAAGGATTCAATACGCAAACCCTTATAAACGTAAACGCAAACTATACCAGACGTATTGACTTTTTTACCATGGTGAGTGTGAACGGATCATTTGGTTACCAATGGTCAAAAACAACCATCCATTCAAAAAATGACAAAAGTTTTCCGGTTACCAAGAGCTATATCTGGAAACCAATCAATATAGAAAACACAACCCTTCCATATACTACCGACAGCTTCAAGAACTACCTCGACAGCAATCCGGCATTCAGACTTTCATTCAGACCTGGCCTCGTGATCGGGCAGTCCTTTGCTTACAATATTGTGCGGGCGAAGGGAAATAAAATAAATTATTTCCTGGTTGATTTTGAACAAAGCGGCGCCCTGCTGGGATTATTAAAAAATCTTGACAGGGGCCCGTTACTTCGATATATAAAAGGAGAAATGGAATTCCGTCACAATATCGATTATGGTAAAAATCAACTGGTGTTCAGGGCTTATGGAGGGGCCGGTTATGCGTATGGATTAGCAGATACAACATATGAACACACGCTGCCTTTCTTTAAAGCATTTTATTCCGGCGGACCAAACAGCATGCGTGCCTGGCAGGTAAGAAATCTCGGGCTGGGTTCATCCAAGTATTATAGTAATCAATCGATAACCAATGATAATTTACGATTCGGCGATGTGAAGCTTGAGTTCAATGCAGAATACCGCTTCCTGTTGGGAACCCTGTTCGGAATCAAATTCAAAAGTGCTTTATTTACCGATATCGGGAATATCTGGAATTGGAAAGTAATTGATAGCTCAGCTGCCGCAATCGGCAGCGATTTTCAACTCAACAGATTTTACAAAGAATTTGCATATGGTGCAGGAACAGGCCTCCGTTTAGACTTTAATTACTTTCTGATCAGGCTGGACTGGTCGTACAAGATACATGATCCACAGGCCCTGGAAGGATCTGATAAATGGTTCTATGACTTAAAATTGGGAAGTGGACAGCTGCAGTTGGGAATCAATTATCCTTTCTGATCAATTCAGGTGCTTCCGGATCAATGGCATCCTGCAAAAGAAATTCTCCGATTCTCGTTCGACATAACGAACTGAGGTAAGCACCACAACCGAGGCATTCTCCCAGGTCATGAGCCAGACTTCGTATATACGTGCCTGTGGAACAGACAACCCGAAAAGATACCCGCGGCAATTCCTGAATTTCAATCTCAAACAGGCTCACGGTTACTTTTCTGCCATCCAGAACAACAGCCCTTCCCTGCCGCGCGAGATCATAAGACCGTTCTCCATTCTTCTTGATAGCGGAGTAAACCGGTGGTATTTGTATGATATCTCCTGTGAATTTCTCAGCTGCTATTTTCAGGTCATCGGGTTTCAGTTCTGAAAAATCCTTTTGGTTCACGGGCGTCGTTTCCAGATCATAAGAAGCTGTTGTCGCTCCTAAAGTAAATGTGCCCGTATACTCTTTTTCCTTCGACATGTACTCATTAATCTTCTTTGTGAATTTCCCTGTGCACAATATCAGTAATCCTGTTGCCAAAGGATCCAGGGTTCCAGCATGTCCGACTTTTGCATGCACGCGGTTTCTTATCTTCTTTACAACATCGGCTGATGTCCAACCCAATGGCTTATTGACCAATATCACCCGTCCTTCTTCAAATGAATTCATTATTTTTATTTTTTCATCCTCCAACCGGAGATCAGATTTCCCTTCTCGCTTTTATTTGAAGATATTTGTTCACTACTTCCACACTCAATTTTCCCGGCGCTGTCAGTAATGCGGCAATACCGTATCGCTGAAGTTCTTTGACGATCAGCTTTTTTTCGAGGATGAATTTCTCTGCAATTACTTTTTCATATAAACTTTCCACACTCAGTGCCTGACCTGAAGCCAGCGTCTGAATGGATGTGTTTTCAAAAAAAACGACCAGCAACAAATGCTTTTGCGAAATATTTCGCAGGTAAGGCAACTGTCTGTTCAGGGCCGACATCGATTCAAAATTAGTAAATAAGATGAGCAGACTTCGTTGTGTGATATTTGTTTTAATAAGTTTATGCAGAAAGGCAAAGTCAGATTCAAGGAATTTTGTATTGATATTATATAAAGCTTGAACAATACTGGCCATCTGCGTGGAACGGTGATTTGCCGGCAGGAAATTACCTGTTTTATCTCCAAAACTGATAATACCTGCCCTGTCCTGACGGGTTATGGCCACCGAACTCATCGCGAGTGTGGCATTCACGGCATAATCCAGCAAACTGAGTCCATCAAACGCCATTTTCATTGTCCGACCCTTGTCGATGATGCAGTAAACCGGCTGACTTTTTTCATCCGTATACATGTTGATCATCAGTTGGCCGCCGGTTCGTCCAGTGGCTCTCCAATTGATGTTCCGTATATCATCACCGCTTACATATTCACGTATCTGTTCAAATTCCAGGCTATGTCCTGTTCTTCTGACTTGTTTGTACCCAATATTGCCCGGCTCGGTAACATGGGCCATAAATTCAAATTGACGCAAGAGAAGAAACGACGGGAAAATCTTCACTGAATTTTTAGCGAAAAATGTTTTACGCCGTATCATCAATTGCAGTGGTGTTCTGATAAATATATATGCATCACCAAAATAAAATTCGCCTCTTTCCTTTGGGAATACCGCGTATTGGAGTGTCGTTTTTTCCTCCGGCTCCAAAGTGAATTTCATTTTGAAATCACGAATCTGCCAGGATTCGGGAAATTCGTCTAACATCAGTAGCCGGGTCCTGAAGTTGTAATGGTTTGCAATCTTCCAGTAAATTGTATTACCGTCTCCGTTACTCATCTTTTCTGGCAATATGCGTTCAACCGATATGGGGTTCTTTTTTATATATAACACGAGCCAGTCCAGAAAAACCAAACATAAAAGAAGGCCCAGCGCCAGAACTGCGATTTCAAAAAGAAAAGGGATCAAATAAGAAAGGGCGAATAAAAAGATAACAGCAGCCATCGAGCGGTAAAATCGCTTGCCTAAAAAAATCGATAAGTACAGTTCTTTCACTTTTCTCATGTTATCTTGGAATTTCCGAAGACTGAACAATCTGCCTGATCACATCATCGGCTGTCCCGCCCTCCATTTCCTTTTCGGGAGAAAGTACCAAACGGTGACGAAGAACTGCCGGCGTGACATATAAAACATCCTCCGGAAGCACAAAATCTCTTCCATTCATAGCAGCAATCGCTTTGGAAGATTGCAAAATGCCGATCGAGGCTCTCGGTGAAGCACCGAGGTAAATAGATTTATTTTGTCTTGTGGAGGCAACAAGAGAAACGATGTAACGGATCAGTTTCTCCTCTACATGAATTTTACCCACCAATTGACGGAGATCTGCGATTATCTGAGCATTTAAAACGGGATGAATTTCATCACTGATCATGGCGCCGCCATGTGCATGATGTTTACCCACAATAACCATTTCATCCGCTTCATTGGGGTAGTCTACTTTTATTTTAAAGAGAAATCGGTCGAGCTGCGCCTCCGGTAAATGGTAAGTGCCCTCCTGTTCGATTGGATTTTGTGTAGCGACCACCATAAACGGTTGCTGCATTTTCATCGTTTGTCCGTCTACCGTAATTTGTCTTTCTTCCATTACTTCAAAAAGGGCAGCCTGTGTTTTCGCGGGTGCCCGGTTAATTTCGTCTATTAAAACGATATTGCTGAATATGGGTCCGGGGCGGAATTGAAATAACATCTCACGCGGATTAAAAATAGAAGCGCCAATAACATCACCCGGCATCAGGTCCGGCGTAAACTGAATGCGGGAAAATCCGACATTGATGGAACGACTGAGTAGTTTGGCGGTGAGCGTTTTTGCAACTCCGGGAACTCCTTCTATCAAAATATGCCCGTCTGCCAGGATGCCTGCGATCAGCAGTTCAATCATTTGTTCCTGGCCCACGATCACTTTACCCATTTCTGCCTTTAGCTTGTTGAGGGTTTCGCTGAAATCCTGCAGCGCAGTTCTCTCGCCAAATAAATTTTCTTCCATTGTTATGCCTGTTTATTAAATTGATTGATTTGTTCGTGAAGATCCATTAACTCTCTATCAGATAGTTCGTCTTTCATCCTCAGTTCATAAATGAACTGAATCATTTGCCTGACTTCATTTACCGGTTTACCTGAACGAAATGCGAGCTTTAAGGCAAATTCTTCATTCAGTTGCGACGTTGGCAACTGATAAATCGTACGGATATTTTCCAGAAAGGCAGCCACCATTTTCGTAAACAGGTTTTGATTATTTTTCTGCTGAAAGTATAAACGTCCGACCGTTTTAATAAAATCTTCCGACGCATTCCGTAATGGTGGAATCTCTGCAATCGGACGCTGTTTTCGTTTTGATTCCATAATAAACAACAGAAGAAAAGAAAGGACCGTCAGCCAGAACGCCCATCGAAGAGATCTTTTGCTTAATATGAAATGCAGCGTAGAAAAACTTTCCTGGTTTTTCCGGTATCTGAAATAGTCCGACCATTCCACTACACCTGTCTGCTTTGGTATATAAGAAAGAGCCAGATCGTAATAATTTTTATTTTTCTTATGTAGTAAAAAGAAATTGGAGAATTGAAAAGGATCCAGATGAACAAATATCGATCCGCCGTGCCCATATCCTATCCGGATAAAATTTGTCTGGCCTTTTGAATTTTTCCCCAGCACGGTGGTATATCCGGAATCTATAGACTCGAAATGGTTGTCAAAATTATATCCTGGGTAAGAATACCTTTCCCATTCGTTATATTCTGGATTCAAAATACTGACTTCACTGCTGTCCTGAAAAAAATAGGATCCCACCTGTTGCTTCTGATGCAACATGGACATAACCGTATCTTCAATATTCAAAGCGGAAATAAAAACCTGATTACCAGCGGCGGCACAACGGATAATAGAGCGCATTTCATCAGGCTCTGGTGCAAACAGGGGGCTTAGTATTATCAAAGCTCTGACCGTATCTTCCTTTGCTTCAGGCTGAAACAGAATTGGAAAAAGGTTGCCAGTTCGAATTTCCGCTTTTGGAAAAACCGAGGAAAGATTTTCAAATGCATAACGTGTGCCATAAGGAATTTTATCCATTCGCCAGAGACTTACCCTTTTGTCCAGTCCCTTTTTGCACGAACTGAAAATGCTCATCAGACTGAAAATAACAAGGCCATATCGTAAGAATAGTTTCAGG
>DASXNJ010000191.1:0-2016 GCA_036495145.1 Puia sp. | reverse complement strand
AAGGGCCAGGGCCTGGTCGCTTCCGTAAGCATGCCAGGTATTTTGCCAGCTCAGGACCATATCATAAGGATAAGTAACAGAATCACCGAGCTGCATCAATACAAGGCCATCAGCAAGCTTCCGGATATAGGAGATCAAAACACTGTCAGGATTTTGTGTCGAATAGTTTATCAATCCCAGCATAATCGTTGCTGCCTGGTCCGTACCACTACCCGCAGGAAGCCATTGTGGTATCGTAATGCCATTTACGACTTCAGTAGTTTCAGGTAAAGGAATCATATCTGTTTTTATGGCAGAAATTAATTTTTGAATGGCTGTATTCATTTTAACACCCAGATCAGCATTCATTCCTTTCACAACCGGATATGCTTCTGTCAGACTTTGTAAGGCTCTCCATGACCACCAGTTTGGTGTTGCCACGCTCGTTGTTCCAAACATGTTGATGGATGATCCCTGCTGTAAAAAATTATAAAAATAACCGGAGGGCGCCTGCATTTCCAGCATGAATTGTATGAGGTTATACAGTTTTGACTGGATGGCCGTATCGTTTTTCAAACCCGGGCTGCGCAAATAGAATATAGCAGCCCGCGAAACGTCATCTACGCAGGTATAGCCCTCACCGCTTGCCTCCACCGGGTGATAATCCGGATATTGCGAATAAATAAATATTCCTGCGGCATGGGTGCCGTCGGAAAAAACGACCGGCACATACAATTGATCCAGGTGCTGATGATTCGTAAGCACGGTATCTGCAGGTGGTGGGGTTTGAGTAGACCCACTGTTTTTTGAACAGGCATTTGCTATCAAAAAAATAAGACTGAAACCGAAGATCAACTGGATCCTGGTCATATGATGGTTTTGTTTCATTTCATTTCATTTAGAAGATCCGTAAGGTCCACCGTAAAAAATCCCGTCGCCGCGTCCGACATGGCATACGGAACAAATAATTTTTGTTCGTGCTGAATCAGTCCGCAGGTATACACCACATTGGGAACATAACCTTCCCGCTCTGAGGAATCTGCTTTCAGCAGGGGCATTTTTAATCTGCGCAAAACTTTTGACGGATCTTTAAGGTCGAGCAAAAGAGCACTGATCACATAGGTTCGCATGGTCCCCACGCCGTGAATCAGCAATAACCATCCTTTATTTGTTTTCAAAGGTGATCCGCAATTTCCCATTTGAACCATTTCCCAGGTAAATTCCGGTTCCAACAATACCTGATAATCATTCCAGTGATATAAATTGTCAGAATACATCAGATGGATTTTTTCACCACCCTGTCTGGATATCATCGCGTATTTACCATTTATTTTTTCTGGGAAAAGAGCCATTCCTTTGTCCTGTATGGCCGGTCCCGTCATTGTGCTGATGGAAAACAGGTTAAAATCCTTCGTCTTTATCAGCTGGGTTCTGATCTCTTTTCCATTATATGCTGTGTATGTACCATAATAACAGCGCCCGCCTTCTTCATTAAATTGCACCAGCCTCAGATCTTCCATTCCCATACTCTCCGCTTTAGCTGAGGGAAAAATTACTTTTTCCGAAAGGAGGATATCAGATGAATCGGTCAGATCATAATTGCTGTCAAAGAAACCGGTCAGTGCACTCACCGCGGCCGTGAGAGACGAATCATTTTTTTCTTTTTCCCGGAGAAGATCCATCGCGATTCTCTCTGTAAACTGCTCCGGTAAAAAATCAATAGATTGAATTTCAAAAGAAGCGAGGCCGGAAAGTCTGCTTCTCAGTTCCTTCTTTTCCCAGCGTTTATTTTCATTTTTATGCAGACAGGTATAGTACCCGCTTCCTTTTTCAAGAATAATATTTCCATCACCATCCAGGATTCCGGACTGAAAAATGATTGAAGAAATATGTCCCTCCCCTGTTGCACGAAGGCTGATCAGAAATCTTAACCGGCCATTGGATAAACCGCTTTGATCCGGATGTACAACAACTGAGGGATTGAACAGCGCAGCTGCCTGAATAGAATATTCCTTGGTGAAGAGAGCGCCAGTCAAC
>DASXNJ010000190.1:0-3043 GCA_036495145.1 Puia sp. | reverse complement strand
GACAGCGTGGCAAACTGGTCGCACTATAACCAGCCGCTGGCGCATCCCTTTGGCGCCAACTTCATAGAGCTGATCGGCATCCTTCGGTACCAGCCTGCTTACCGCTGGAATATCGAGCTGAAATGTATTTACAATAAACAGGGACTTGATTCTGCTGGTGAGAATTTTGGAAGTAATGTGCTGCTCAACTATGATACCCGTCCGCGCGAATATGGTTTCTATCTCTATTCAGGCGTACCCGCCACCATGGTGAATGCCACGGCCTATCTTTCCTATCAGGTGCTGGAAAATTTATTTCTGGAAGGCACTATTATGCATCGCACATACACTGTACATGATCCAACTGCGGGTACCACTAAAACAAGCTCCACGATGTACACATTCGGGGTACGGCTGAACATGTTTCGCAGGCAGTACGACTATTAAGTATGGAAGTATGGAAGTATGGAAGTGTGGAAGTATGTAAGTAACTGAGCACTAAAACTGAATCACTATAAGTTTTAGGCTTTACGCTTTTTAATCCGGAAACAACGACTTGTCTATTTGTGGAAACATGCGCAGACCGTTTTTGTAATATATCTTTTTAAGCACATCGTCCGGTAGCCCCAGCCCGTACATATACCAGAATGCATGATATTTTCTTAATGGAGGGAAATATTCATCGTCCGTTTCGAGCATCCTGAAATAAAAGCCATATTCAGGAACCGACCAGGTGTCTTTACCAAACAGGATGCGGTCCTGGTATTTGATAAAAAATTTCCTCGCATTCTTTGGCTGTCTCCCGATTTCTTCCAGCACAGCCGCAAATTCAATCTGAACATTGGGAAGCGAATCAAGCATGGCGCCCAGGGCCTCTAAATTTCCCGCGAGCCATCCAAAATGAGCCGCGATGAAAGTTGTATTCCTGTGTTTTGAAAATATATGATGCTGTTCGGCCATCACTGTTTTCCAGCTGGGATACCGGGAAGAGGGCCTCGCCCGGTCGGGATGTAATTTGAGTTCCAGCCACCGCTCATTCGTGTTATCCATCTTGTCAAAAAACGGACTCGGTTCTCCCGTATGGATCAGCACCGGAATTTTCAGCTCGCCGCATTTTTCCCAGATCGGATCCAGTCGCGAATCATCCACCGTAATCCTCTTGCCATTTTTATCTTTGACTTCGAGCCCGAGATCTTTATAAACTTTTAGTCCGGCAGCGCCTGCCCTCACATCTTTTTCCAATTGCTCCACCGCTGTTTTTGTCCATGCCGGATTATCGATTCCACTGAAATCAATATTTGTAAAGATGAGAATGCGCCCTTTCGCATTGTTCTTCACATTCATTAATGAACGGTTCAATTTTTCGATACCCGCATTTTGCATTTCATTACCGCCATAGTTTTCATGAAATATATCAAAGCTTCTGCCGCTCAGGTTTACCATCACCACCATGTTCAGTGAATTCATGTCGGATAGCAGGGCCTTTAAATCCTGGTTTGGCATATCCCACTGATGATTATGGACGTCGATGAAGGGATATTTTGCCTTTTTTATTAAATGCTCCGGAACCACCAGGGTGGATTTGGGATTATAAGATTCCATATCCATGTTCTGACCACAGGAACTCAGGCTAAAGGTGAGGAGGGCAAGGATGCCGTAGAATATTTTCATTCTACAATTTAAGCCAGAATTGAAAGATGGCCGCGCCGTCCATACAGTCGGCGGTTGATGGTTGGCGGTTGGAAAGCGTTGGGCGTTAGGCGTTAAGCGCTAATCTTCAAACATTTTCTACAGGCAATAAAATGTCAAACCTTGCACCTTTACCCGGCTCACCCTTTGCGCTTATTTGTCCACCGTAATTCTCCACCACTTTTTTGCAAATGGCAAGACCCAGGCCCGTTCCAGCATATTTCGACTGGTCGTGTAATCTTTGAAAGAGACCAAAGATTTTGTCGTTGTGGTCTGCTTCGAATCCTATTCCGTTATCTTCAAAGGAAATCTTGTGATACAGATGCGGACTGTTGTTTTTTCCATTAAGCTTGGATGCCATCTGATATGAAATATTCAGTTGCAAAGGAATTTTGTCTTTTTTATACTTGACGGCATTGGATATCAGATTATAGAAGACCTGTTTGAACTGGATCGGGTTCATATTCACAGATGGCAGAGTCATTTTGGTAATTAGAATATCTTTCTGATCGGTCAGATCGCTAAAGTCCGCCAACACATCGTTGAGCAGTAAATTGAGATTACAGGTTTCGGGGCTAATGCTTAAGTCGGCCTGACAATACAATAGTAATCCTTCAATCAGATCCTGCATCCTGATACTCGATGTTTCAATTTTTGAAAGGATTTCGCGGATCCTGGGAGCCAGCTCCATATCGTCTCTCAACCGGCTGATGAACAATCTGATTTTACGGAGAGGTTCTTTTAAATCGTGACTCGCGATGTAGTTGAAGGATTCCAGCTGCTTGTTCTTTTCTTCCAGCTCATAATTGGTTTTTGCAATTTTATCGGCGTAGTTTTTCAGATTATCATTAGCGATTTTCATCTGTGTCAGGTCTCTCGTCACTTTTGAAAAACCTACCACATGACCGACCCTATCGTGCAGGGCTGTAATCACGATACTTCCCCAGAACCTGGATTTGTCTTTACGCACTCTCCAGCCTTCGTGTACAGCCTTTCCTTCTTCGGCTGCTTTTTTTATTAATGTTTCAGGCAGATGAGATTTCTGATCATCAGCGGAATAAAAAATGCGGAAATGTTTTCCAATGATTTCGCTGGCCTTATATCCCTTTATTTTTTCGGCACCCGTATTCCAGTTTTCGATGATTCCCCCGGGACTGAGGCGCAAAATCGCATAATCTTCTATTTCGTTGATCATGCGGAAATAACGTTCTTCCTGTTCAAGAAGTTCCAGATCTCTTTCCTTCAACATCGTAACTGCTTTCAGCTGGTCCGTTACGTCCATCGACACATAAATGATTTTTTCAACCAGGCCGGATTTATTTCTTTCAAACACAGTTCCATGCGTATTGAACCAACGATAGCTCCCATTCGCATG
>DASXNJ010000189.1:0-3889 GCA_036495145.1 Puia sp. | reverse complement strand
AATTGTCAATTGCTAATCTAATGCCGGATTCCGATTTTGCTGTAAACCAGCAATATACCTTTTAGGAATGAATTGGGATTGTACGGTTTCGGAACAGAAAGCGGACAATAGATGATCATTTGGAATCAGGATTATGACCGCGGAGATTCCATATAACATATAATAAAAATAAGGAGAAACAATGCGGAGAAGAGCATTCCGAAAAGTAATGCCCCCATACCGAACCAGCCTGGCATGCCTGAATCAATGAACTGGGACAACATGGCTGTCAGTAAAATAAAAAGCATACAGTCGGAAATAATCAGAACGCCAAACAGTGGTTTCATTTTTTTTGATTTGTGACTTGAAAACTGAAACGGGGTTTACACACCACAGAGATAAATAAATAACGGCTTGATCATTCTCAGAAATCGATGAATGGGCTTTTCAAATAGCCTGATGCCATAAACAGGAAGACGGGTTCCGGAAGACGAACCCGGGCCGGGAAATGACTTATATACGAATCCTCTAATTTTGCGGTATGAATTGCGTGATCGTTGATGATAACAAGATTGCCCGCGCAACACTTAGTCAACTGGCCAGTCAGGTGGTGGATCTGACGGTCGTGGGCGAGTGCTCTACGGCCATGGAAGCGTATAATTTACTGCAGGATCTTTCGACGGATCTGTTATTCCTCGATATTGAAATGCCGGACATGACCGGTCTGGAGCTAACCAAGAATCTCGGACAAAATCGTCCCCTTATTATTTTCACAACGGCAAAAAAAGATTATGCTGCGGAGGCCTTTGAATTAAATGTTGCTGACTATATCGTGAAACCGGTAACACCCGTCCGTTTTATTCAGGCCATTGACAGAGCCAGGGAGATCCTGGCAAGTCATACTGAAGAAGTAAAAATCAATGAGGATGAGTTCATTTTTATCAGGGATTCGAATGTTGTCCGCCGGCTTAGAATAGATGATATTTTATTTGCAGAAGCGATGGGAGACTATGTTAAGTTGCATACTCCGGTCAGTTTTTTTGCCATTCACAATACGTTAAAAGCCGTGGAAGAGCGGCTGCCGGCTTCCCGGTTTTTACGGATACACCGTTCTTATCTGGTATCTATTGCAAAAATAGATACGTTTCAGGATGGTGTTCTGGTAGTAAACGGGAAACCCATTCCCGTAGCCGACGCCTACCGGGCTGTGCTAAATAAAAGAATGAATATTCTTTAAATACCGCCAACCACCAACCGTCATCTGCCTGTATTAAGCGATTCAAATAGCCCAATCGCCGATTTCCAATTGAAATGCACAACGGATCAGATTAGTTTTGGACTGTCAACATTAAAAGCAAGTTTTCATAAGCAGTAGTCTAGTCAAACGGCTCTGGTTTCAACCGGGGCCATCGTTTTTGTCATATGAAACTATTATACAGCATATTATTTATTTCAGACACTATCCTGTTTATCATTTTGTCTTTTTTTTTCCTTCATTTGTCGGATCAGACTGCCATCGGACTAAAACAGTATTTTGTGCTATCCGGCATAATTTTATGTATCGTTTCACTTTTCTATGTTCTGTTGTACTATATCGATCTCCCTCCGTCAGATAATCCTGACTAACTTTGAATTCAATAATTAACAAACCCATTGGCGTGACCGGCAAACGAATCATCATATACATTCTCGCCTGCTTTGTAACCGGAAATCTGATTCTCGTTTATATACAGTATCACTCTACAAAAAATATCTATTCTCTCATTGACGGAAATGAAAAGATGCTGAGTGAATTTAAAATCAGCAATCAGCTCAGGGAATTGAAAAGGGATGTTGTTTTTGTACGAAGTGAAAACAGGCGCAGAAATATTTCGCCTGACACACTAAGCACCGCAAACAGACGGGCAAAAATTTCAGCCGTTCAGGAGAACATTGACAAACTTCAAAAAATATCTGATGACGACAGTTCGGTAAAATATGTGGATGTTCTGGATACATTGGTTCAGAGAAAACTAACCATCAGCTGGGAAAGAAAACAATATGCGTTGTCAAAGGACTTCGACAGTATTACAAATCAAATAATGACCGGAACTGCAAGACAACTGGATGATTCAATATTGATGGTCATCAACGCGATCAACGATTCACGACAGAAACATCTGGCGTTATTAATCGCAGGGAATGACGAGAGTGGCAAAAAAGCGCTACACTCTGAAATGATCATGATTACCCTGGTTCTGTTGAGTGGCGCCGGATTATTCTGGTTTATTATCCATACCATTCGCAGACAAAAGCAATTGATTGAGCAATTGGATGTCTCTGCAAAGGGCCTGCGCGAAGCCGTAAAGGTTAAGGAGATGTTTATGGCCAATATGAGCCATGAAATTCGTACACCATTAAATGCCATTCTTGGTTTTGCAAATCTTTTACAGAGGCGAAATCTCGATTACCAGGCAAATGAGTTTGTGCGAACCATCCGGAAATCGGGCGAGGATCTGCTGACCATTGTAAACGATGTGCTTGATTTGTCGAAGATGGAAGCAGGGATGATGCGCATTGAAACTGCACCGTTTGATATCCGGGCACTGATTGATTCCGTCGACGCCATGTTTCAGGAGAAGGCAGATAAGAAACAAATAATGCTGATAAGCCGGGTTGAAGACTCCATGCCCAAAATACTGGAAGGAGATGCCACCCGGTTAACCCAGATACTGGTCAATTTAATTGGGAATTCACTGAAATTCATAGAAGCCGGAGAGATACAGGTTGATATATCCTGCTTGTCGCTAAGAGATCGTACGGTCATGACGGGTATTACTATAAAGGATACCGGGATTGGAATTGAAAAAGACAAATTGAATTTCATCTTTGAACGCTTTCGTCAGGCGGAAGATTCTGCCACCAGAAATTATGGTGGTACGGGCTTGGGACTTTCCATCGTGCATGAACTCGTATTGTTACAAAAAGGAACCATCGAAGTTGAAAGCGAGCCCGGCGCAGGAACTGTATTTTCCCTGATCATTCCGTATAAGCTGGCTGGTAATGCACTCCATGCCAAACCAAAAGAAGATCATGAGAAAAACTTTATTCCGTTTATTGCAAACCGGAACATACTGGTCGTGGAAGATAATCTGATAAATCAAACGCTGCTTAAATACATGTTAAGCGACTGGCAAATCGGATTTGAGCTGGCAGTCAACGGCAAACAGGCCCTGGAGAAATTGAAATTGATGACATATGATCTTATTCTGCTCGATATACAAATGCCTGAAATGGATGGATACACAACGGCTATGGAAATAAGAAATAGTCTGAAACTGGATACGCCAATTATCGCGATGACCGCTCATGCCATGGCGGGAGAGCGCGAGAAATGTGTCAGCATGGGTATGAATGATTATATCTCAAAACCCATCAATCAGGAACATCTCCAGGAATTGCTGGTCAGGTATCTTCAAACGATCCCGCCCGAATCAACGGTGCAAATGCATGAACAGCAGAAACCATTGGGAGAATATAATTATATCGATTTGAAGTACATGAAGGAAGTAAGCAATGGAAACACCCGTTATGAAAAAACCGTAACCGAACAATTTATTGAGATCGTGCCGGCGGATCTGGATGCGATGGAAAGGGCCTGGCAGGATCAGGATATAAACGGACTGCGATCACTGGCGCATAATCTGAAGACGACGGTAGCCGTGATGGGTCTTGATAAAAGTCTGTATCCACCGCTCGATAAAATAGAGTACCATCATTTAACGGAAGATGCATTTCAGCAGATCTTTCATCATTTAAAATTTGTGTCCCTCGAAGCGGTAAAAGAAGCCGGGTGTTTTTATCGCTCAATTTAATTTCCTGCTCAGGGAACAGATTCTTTTCCCATTAGAAGGTTAACAAATTTATAACG
>DASXNJ010000188.1:0-4251 GCA_036495145.1 Puia sp. | reverse complement strand
TCCGCCACCACCTGGTCTTCTTTCTCCACCACCGCCTGGCCTTCTGTCACCGCCACGACCGCGGTCTTCACGATCCCTGATCTCATCTCTTCTTTCTCTCCTGTCGCTTACGTCAGTTTTTCCACCGACAAAATTCGGATTCAGGTCACGCTTGGTTAGTACTTCCCCTTTACAGATCCATACCTTCACGCCAATCTTTCCGTAAACAGTCAGCGCAAATACATTTGCATAATCGATGTCCATACGGAGCGTATGCAAAGGTGTACGGCCGGATTTAATTTCTTCTGTACGGGCTATTTCGGAACCTCCCAGACGGCCCCCGACTTTCACTTTTATTCCTTCTGCTCCCATGCGAAGTGCAGAAGCTATAGCCATTTTAATAGCTCTCTTATAATTGATACGGTTTTCGATCTGACGTGCAATGGTATCGGCAACAATATTTGCATCCAGCTCGGGCCTTCTGATTTCCAGAATATTTATCTGAACATCTTCCTTGCCGGTCAGCTTTTTCAACTCTTCCTTTATACGGTCTACTTCTCCGCCACCCTTACCAATAATGATACCTGGTTTGGAGGTGTGGATGGTTACAATGAGCTTGTTGAGAGTACGCTCAATCACGATCTTGGCAATTCCGCCCTTGTTGATACGCGCATTGAGATAGGTTCTGATTTTATTATCTTCTATCAGTTTGACAGAATAATCTTTTTTATTACCGAACCAGTTAGACTCCCAGCCCCGGATGATTCCAAGTCTCGCACCTATAGGATTTGTTTTCTGACCCATTTATCTGATTGATTTGAAAATTTGAAAATTTGAAAACGTCAGCCTTCCTGAAATCTTCAATTTTTAATTATTTATTTTTTACTTTTTTTCATCTACGATTAAGGTCACATGATTGCTGCGCTTGCGCACCCGGTAACCGCGACCCTGTGGAGCCGGACGCATCCGTTTTAAAACACGTGCACCATCTACAAAAATTGTTTTTACCAAAAGGCTGGAATCGGCGGCACTTTTCCCTTCGTTTTTCGCTTCCCAATTCTTCACTGCAGACCATAAGAGTTTATACAGTGGAGTGGAAGAATGCTGCGGATGATGCTCCAGCAATGCCAGCGCCTTTTCAACCTGCAGACCTCTGATCTCATCTGCCAGCAATCGCATTTTGCGCGGCGATGTCGGGTAATTTTTCAATTTTGCTAATGCTTCCATTTTTTCCCTTTTAGGAAGAAGAACTTTCAGGCTTGAAGCAGGAGGCTTGAGGCTTGAGGCTCTTCTTATAATTAATTTAAACTACTTCTTTTTTATTTTTTAACATGCCTTCAGCTTTTTGCCTCCAGCTTCCGGCCTATTCAGCAATCTTCTTGCTGGAGTGTCCTTTGAAATTTCTCGTTGGCGCAAATTCTCCTAATTTATGGCCGACCATGAACTCCGTTACATACACCGGAATAAACTTGTTGCCATTATGAACGGCGAAAGTATGTCCCACGAAATCCGGAGTAATCGTTGAACGGCGGCTCCAGGTTTTGATGACTCCCTTCTTTCCTTTTCCTTCATTGATGTTCAGAACCTTGGTTTCCAGGTTGGCATCTACGTAAGGACCTTTTTTTATTGAACGACCCATAATACAAATGTGTAAATGTGAAAATGTGAAAATCTTCCTGTTACTTACTTATTTTTTTACCTTTTTTAGTTTGAATAATCAGCTTATCGCTTCCTTTTCCTTTGGTTCTTGTTTTAAGACCTCTCGAATACTGACCATTCCTTGAACGTGGCTGGCCTCCGGATGCTTTTCCTTCACCACCACCCATCGGATGATCAACCGGGTTCATCGCTACACCGCGTACACGGGGACGAATTCCTCTCCAACGATTGCGACCTGCCTTACCCATGCTCTGTAAACTATGGTCGCTATTCGAAACCACGCCTACTGTTGCGTAACAGTTGATCAGAATTTTTCTCAGTTCACCGGAAGGCATTTTCAAAACGGCATATTTTTCTTCCTTATTGGTGAGCTGTGCAGTCGTACCGGCACTCCTGATCAATTTGCCTCCCTGACCAGGCTGCATTTCGATATTATGCACATTGGTACCCAGTGGAATGTTCTTCATCTGCAAAGCGTTTCCGATTTCCGGAGCAACGGCATCACCTGCCTGTACTTTCCCACCGATCTGGAGACCCTGTGGTGCCAGGATATATCTTTTTTCGCCATCACCATACTGAATGAGTGCGATAAAAGAAGTTCTGTTCGGATCATATTCAATCGACACAACCGTACCCACGACTTCTTTTTTATCTCTCTTGAAATCGATGATTCGATACATTTTTTTATGACCACCACCGATATAACGCATGGCTCTTCTTCCCTGTGAATTGCGACCTCCCGTACGGGTGATCTTTTCCAGCAGGGATTTTTCAGGTTTATCCGTCGTAATTTCTGCGTATGCATTACCAATCCTCCAACGGGTTCCTGCAGTGACTGGTTTAAATTTTCTTAGTGCCATATTTAATAAGCTTTAGCGGCAGCTTCGCCATTCTGTTTATTACTTAAATATTCGAATATAAATCGATTGATTCTCCTTCAGCAACGGTGATCAGCGCCTTTTTATATCCCGGTTTCCGGCCAACAATCAGACCGGCTTTTGTTGATCTGGATCTTGCCTTACCTGGAACTATAATCGTATTTACATCCACCACCGTAATGCCGTAAAATTCTTCGATTGCTTTTTTTATTTCCAGTTTGTTTGCCCTTGTATTCACTTTGAAAGCATAACGACGGAGTTTCTCCTGTTGAGCATTTGCTTTTTCAGTCAGTATCGGACGAACCAGAACCTCAGTTAATTTCATAAACTAAATTGAAAATATTTTATACTATGCGACAGTTTCTTCTTCAGCAAACATTTTTGCCGCCGATTCTGTCAAAACCAAATATTCTGCATTCACCAGATCATATGTATTCACATCGGCCAGCAGACTTCCTTTCAGATTCGGAATATTCCGCAGGCTGAGATACAGATTATCATTGTATTCAGGAATTACAAAAAGGGCCTTCTTTCCTTCCAGTTTCAAACCACTCAGGATCCCTGCCATTTCGCTCGTTTTCGGAGCCTTCAGATGAATATCTTCTACGACCAGAATTGTATTTTCTTTCGCTTTATAAGAAAGAGCCGAAATTTTAGCGAGGTCCTTCACTTTACGATTCAGTTTGAAATCCCAGCTATGGGGCTTCGGTCCGAATATGGTACCACCACCTTTGTATAATGGATTCCGGATATTTCCCTTACGTGATCCTCCGGTTCCCTTTTGCTTATGCAGTTTTTTGGAAGATCCTTTTACTTCCATACGGGTTTTCACTTTATGCGTACCCTGTCTTTGCGCAGCCAGATATTGCTTTACTGCCAGATATATAACATGATCGTTTGGCTCAGCTTCAAAAATATCTGCAGGCAATTCCAGTGTACGGCCCGTTTTAGCACCTTTTATATTTAAAACATCAACTTGCATGTGAATCTCTTTAATTGGTTATTACTTCTGAACGTATACAATGGAACCATTGTGACCCGGAACAGATCCGGCAATCAGCAGATAATTTTTTTCAGTAAATATTTTAACCACTTTCAAACCTTTCAGCTTTACGCGGTCACCACCCATCCGGCCGGCCATCTTCATACCTTTCATTACACGGGCTGCATCAGACGAGTTACCCAATGATCCCGGTGCACGGCTACGGTCATGCTGACCATGACTCTGTCCGCCAACACCATGAAAATTGTGACGTTTTACAACACCCTGAAATCCTTTTCCCTTGGAGGTACCAACTACTTCGACCACTTCACCTTCAGTGAATATGTCAACAGTAAATGTGTCCCCCAGATTTTTCTCTAATGAAAAATTGCGGAACTCCCTGACAAACTGTTTTGCGGTGGTATTTGATTTTGCGAAGTGATTCTTTTCAGAAGCGAGAACTTTTCTTTCTTTCCTTTCTCCGAAGGAAATCTGATGTGCATTGTAACCGTCAGTTTCGGTCGTTTTCACCTGCGTTACAACACAGGGACCTGCTTCAATAATGGTGCAGGCTACCTGCTTTCCATCCGGGGTGAAGACAGAGGTCATTCCAATTTTCTTTCCAATTAAACCTTTCATTTTTTATTGGTTTGTGCCTGGAGTCTAAGGACAAACAGCATGAGCTCTTTTGGTAAAGCTGATGCTGATTTCAATCCCCCGTTTGCAACCGACCTTTTCTTTTTGTCTCCGAAG
>DASXNJ010000187.1:0-9692 GCA_036495145.1 Puia sp. | reverse complement strand
GCGCGGTCGAATTTGCGCCGGTTACCTGCAAAAGCTTCAAAGAAATCCTTTATCGTGCTATAGATAATTTTTATTCCGGGTGTTTTCTCCAGGATATTATCAAAAAGGTCTACGAGTTTACTCACTATAAAGGAGGAGGACACATAACCGACACCGAATACAATTATTATAACCAGAATAAACCCCAGTCCGGGGAAGTATCGGGGATTGCCATTTTCATCCAGCGCCAGTCGTGGGAAAAGCCTGTGAATAAAATCCGGCAGTATGCTGTCCACCCAGTTAAATAAGGACAATACAGCCCAGAATGTGATGGTAATCGGAGCCAGGATGATCAGCCCCTGCAAAAAGTACTTGAACAGTTTACGGGCGATAATCCGGAGTTTCATAATCAGCAGTTTGATATCAAAAATAATCAAACATTCTCCTGGGTCCTTGTTTAAAACGGCCAGACAACCTTCCTTTTAGTAGTGATTTCCGGTGAAACCCGCAAAATTATCGGTGGAAACTTTGGTAACGAAAATAGTTTCCGTAGTTTTGTACTCGTTTTGAACTACAAAAATGGAAAATAAAGAAAGAATATTAGAGAAAGCCAGCCAGCTGTTCATGCATTATGGAATCCGGTCGATAACGATGGATGAGATCGCTGCCCAGCTGGGAATCAGCAAGAAGACGATTTACCAATTCTTTACTGATAAAGACGCCATGGTAGAGGCAGTAATGAATGAAGAAATGAAGCAAAATGAACAGGAATGCCGCGAATTCAGTTTCTCGGCAGAGAACGCCGTACACGAAATATTCCAGGCCATGGACAGCTTTGAGGAAATGCTTAAAACCATGAATCCGCAACTTATTCATGACCTTGAAAAACATCATCCGGCTGCTTTTAAGCGTCTCAAACAGTACAAATACCAGTTTCTGTATACCATGATCATGGAAAATCTCGAGCGGGGCATCCGGGAAAATTTGTACAGAACGGACTTGAACGCTGATATCACTTCGCGGCACCGGATTGAAACGGCTTTTATGCCATTCAATCAGGAAGCCTTTCCCCAAAACAAATACCCGATGAACCAGACCTGTCAGGAACTGGCGATTTTATATCTGCATAGTATCTGTAACGCAGAGGGGAAAAAGCTGATCGAGAAATATTTGAATGAAAGAAATAAAACGATTTTACATGAGCAGAAAATTTCATCATAGATTTTATTTTATCATGGCCCTGGCCTTAATGGGTATTTCAAACGGGCAGGCACAAACGATTCATGCGCTCAGTGCTGAAGATGCCATTGAGTTAGTGAAGAAAAATAATATTTCCGTAAAGGCTGCGATCACCAATCTCGCCATTCAGGAACAAACCAATAAAGAAGTAACCGCATTGGCGTTGCCGAATGTAAAGGGAACCGGTGCCACTACGGATTACTTCAGCATTCCGGTCACCCTGGTGCCGGGTGAGTTTTTCGGAGGCGCTCCGGGATCTTATCTGCCCGTTCAGTTTCAGCAGAAATTTATTGCCTCGGCTGGTGTAACGTTAACGCAGACATTGTTTGACGGGTCCGTTTTCGTCGGTTTGAAAGCAAGGACGGCGGCACTTGATTATTACAAGAAAGCTATTGACCTCACAGTAGAAGATTTATCTGTGAATGTTTATAAAGTATATTACCAGCTGCTCGTAAGTAGAACCCAGATTGCACTCGAAGATTCCAATATTGAACGCGCCGCAAAATTATTGCATGATACACGGGTAATGAATGAAAATGGTTTTACAGAAAAACTGGATGTGGACAAGTCGGCCGTTCAATTAACAAATCTTCAAACAGCACGTCAGAATACGGCGACAACCATTATCAACGGATTTACTGCTCTAAAATTTCTAATTGGAATACCTGCTGCTGACTCGATCATACTGACCACCGAGTTCACCGAAGCCCGCTTGACTGGTGGTGTATCGATCGACACGATGTACAGTTATGAAAACAGATTTGATTATCAATATCTGGAAATACAAAAACAACTCAATGATTATGATATCAAACGTTATCAGGCGGCTTATTATCCAACACTGAGTCTGAATGGAGGTTATATGAAAAATGCGGCAAGCAATACGTACGATGTTTTTTCAAAAAGCGGCACATGGTTTACATCTTCCTATATCGGACTTTCCCTTAATTTTTCCATATTTGAAGGGTTTGCAAAAAATGCCAGACTACAAAAAGCCAGACTGGCTTCTGAGCTGACCCATGCGCAGGTAGAAAACCTGAAATTAAATATCGGTCAGGAGGTTGCCATCGCCAGAAATAATTTCATTAACGCGATCAATACGATGAACGCGCAGAAATCCAATATGCAAACGGCAGAATCGGTTTATTCTCAGACGAAGAAAAAGTTTGAATCCGGACTGGCTACCAACACGGACCTGTCTAATTCGCAGAATGATCTGATCACAGCGCAGTCCAATTATGTGAATGCTTTATACACTGCAGTTATTGCAAAAGTTGATTTCTTAAAAGCCATCGGTAAAATTTAAAATGCCAAACAACGCAATTATGAATAAGATATTTTTATCTGCACTGATCACCGGAATTATTTTCTTGATGTCCTGCGGACAAACAAGTGATCCAGTCGCAAAGCAAAAAGCTGAACTTCAAAAATTGAAGGAACAGCAGGTGGACGTTACAACAAAAATTCAAAGGCTTGAGGCGGCACTCGGTAATGCCGATTCCTCTTCAGCAAAAAAGGAAAAGACAAAGCTAGTCGCCTTTCAGCCGGTTGAACCGACAGGCTTCACCCATTATATCGAATTACAGGGAAAGATTGACGCGCTGAATATTGCGTTGGTGACTCCCAGAAACGGTACAGGCGGCCAGGTTAAGGAAATCTATGTGAAGAAGGGAGATATGGTGAAGAAAGGTCAGCTACTTCTAAAGTTGGATGACGTGGTGCTTCAGCAACAGCTGGCAACCGCGAACCAGCAACTTGCTTTTGCAAAAAATCTATATGAAAGAAGAAAAAATCTATGGGACCAGCAAATCGGATCAGAGGTTGAACTCGTAACTGCGAAAAACCAGGTGGACCAGGCGCAAATGTCGGTAGACCTGATTCACCGGCAGATCGAGTTGACAAGGGTATATGCCGATATAAGCGGCGTGGCCGATGTTGTAAATATCCGGTTGGGTGAGATTTTTACCGGCATTAATCAGATCCAAATTGTAAATACCACGGATCTGAAAGCAACGGCCCAGGTACCTGAAAATTATCTCAACCAGGTGAAAGTAGGCAGTAATGTGAAAGTAGTGATTCCCGAATTAAACAATAAAACAATTGATACAAAAATATCTGTCACCGGGAAAACGATCGATGCTTCAAACCGGGGTTTTTATATTGAAGCCAAGCTGCCCACCGACAAGCAATTTTATCCCAACCAGGTGGCTCTGATAAAAATTCAGGATTATACTACATCCAACGCACTTACCATTCCGGTAAATAGTTTGCAAAATGATGATAAGGGAAAATATGTAATGATTGCCGTGAAAGACGGCAGCCGGCTGGTAGCCCGAAAAAAACCAATTACCATCGGTATGATGTACGGCGACAGGGTGCAGGTATTATCGGGTATTCAAACGGGCGACAATATTATTACCGATGGTTATCAGGGTTTATATGATGATCAACCCATCACCACATCGGCCATGTGAGATTGAATCTATAACCAACAGAATTGTTTTTTATGAGCGCACTAGAAAATATAAAGGGAAAGATTAAAGAATTCGGACCCACCAGTTGGGCCATCAACAACAAGACTTCAGTTTACCTGCTGATCATATTTGTTACTATTTTGGGTATTAACAAATTTACTTCAACTCCCAAAGAGCAGTTCCCTGACATTGTTATTTCACAGATTTATGTGCAGACAACCTATGTTGGAAATTCGCCGAAGGATATAGAAAATCTGGTTACCCGACCCATTGAAAAACAGATCAAAGGAATAACAGGAGCAAAGATTAATAAACTCACCAGTACATCCGTCCAGGATTTTTCAGCCATCGTAGTTGAATTTGAATCTGATGTGGTGATTGATGTGGCGCTGCAAAAAGTAAAAGATGCAGTTGACAAAGCGAAAACGGATTTGCCCACGGACCTCACCACCCAGCCAAATGTGATGGAAATCAGTTTATCGGATCAGCCGATCATGTATGTAAATGTGAGCGGAAATTATGACGGGCAACACCTGAAAAAATTTGCCGACGATTTGAAAGATAAACTTGAAGACCTTTCTCAGTTGAACCGTGTGGACGAAGTGGGTGCGCCGGAAAGAGAATTTCAGATCAACGTGGACAATTTCAAAATGCAGAGTTCCAATATCACCTTCAATGATATTGCACAGGCCGTAGCAAATGAAAATCTGGATATTTCCGGAGGCTTGCTTGAAGTGGGTAATATGAAAAGAAGTCTGCAGGTGAAAGGTCAGTTTAAAACGGCCGCAGATATTGCTCAGATTGTTATTCGCAATACTTCAGCAGCACCTATTTACTTAAAAGATATTGCAACGATTATCGATACGGTCAAACAAAGTGATAGTTATGCCCGGCTTGACGGTAAGAACGTCATCACCCTGAACATGATCAAACGAAGCGGGGAAAATTTAATTGAAACATCAGACGAAGTAAAGCGCGTTGTTGCTGAAATGAAAGCCACCGAGTTTCCGAAGGATTTAAATGTAGTAATCACCGGAGATCAAAGTAAAACAACACGCACATCATTTAATGACCTGGTGAATTCCATCGTGATCGGATTTGTACTTGTCCTGATAATCCTCATGTTTTTTATGGGAGTTACCAATGCCTTTTTTGTGGCGCTTTCGGTTCCACTGAGTATGTTCGTAGCCTTCCTGTTTTTACCGGCCGCCGATTTGATTATCGGGGGACACGTCACGTTGAATTTCATCGTATTATTTGCATTGCTGTTTGGATTGGGAATTATTGTGGATGATGCAATCGTGGTGATCGAGAATACACATAGGATTTTTACTGAAGGGAAGGGGAAAATAACCTCAATCATAGCGGCCAAGATTGCCGCCGGTGAAATATTTATTCCGGTGCTGGCGGGTACACTGACAACGCTGGCCCCGTTCTTTCCGCTTTTATTCTGGCCGGGGCTGATCGGAAAATTTATGATCTACCTCCCGGTCATGCTGATTTTCACACTCTCGGCATCGCTGATTGTTGCCTTTCTGATGAACCCCATATTCGCGGTCGATTTTATGAATCATGCCGAAGATGATCACGCCAGCAGAAAATCAAGAGTATTCAGAAACCCTTTATTCTGGACTTTTCTGATGCTGGGTATACTGCTCGACATATCGCATTTTACATTCGCCGGAAACCTCCTGATATTATTCGGAATACTGATGTTTCTGAACGCGTATGTTTTCACAGGACTGATACATACTTTTCAAAACAGGAGCCTGCCCTGGATCATGCGCCACTACGAAAGTGGATTGCGTTGGGCCCTGAAAGGCTGGCGTCCCGTCTGGTTGCTGGTGGGTACCTTTTTCTTGTTAATATTTTCTTTTGTATTCATTGGCATCCGGAAAGTTCCTGTTGTATTTTTCCCCAAAGGCGATCCGAATTTCATATTTGTATACCTGAAACTGCCGGTGGGAACCAATGTAAATTATACCGACTCGGTTACTTCTGTACTCGAGAAGCGCGTAAATAAAATTCTCGGAACCGAAAACGGGAAAATAAATCCATTGGTTGAAAGTGTGATTTCCAATGTGGCGATAGGTGCCGGTAATCCGCAAAGTGGTGACCGTAGTACAAGACCCGAACTTGGTCGTCTCCAGATTTCATTCGTTGAATATGAAAAACGGCATGGGAGAGCAACGACGCCTATTTTGGATTCCATCCGGACAGCATTGAAGGGCATACCGGGTGCCGAAATTTCTGTGGACCAGGAACAGGGTGGTCCGCCGACAGATCCGCCCATTAACATTGAAATCGCCAGTGATAATTTTGAAAATCTGACCAGTACGGCTTCAGCGCTTAAAAATTATCTGGATTCTATCCAGACGCCCGGAGTGGAAGAATTAAAAATGGATGTGGATCTGACCAATCCTGAAATTACACTCACCATCGACCGGCAACGTGCTATGATCGAGGGTGTAAGTACAGCGCAGATCGGTCAGCAGATACGGACAGCTTTATTTGGCAGGGAGCTCTCCAAGATCAAGGATAATAAAGAAGAATACAAAATTCAGCTGCGCAATACAGAAATGCAACGCGAAAATCTTACGGACCTCCTGAATATGAAGATTTTTTTCCGTGAACCAACAGGTGCCATCAAATCCATCCCCATTACAAACCTGGTAAAAATAGATTTCACGAGTACCTATGGAAGCATAAAAAGGAAATCACTGAAAAGAGTTATAACACTCTATTCAAATGTGCTGACTGGTTATACACCACAGGCGGTTAATGCACAATTGAAAGATGCGATCGATAACTTTAAAGGCAAAGCGGATGGTGTAGATATAACCCAGACGGGTGAAGGCAAGCAACAACAGGAAACCGTTTCCTTCCTGGGATCAGCGCTGATGATCGCGTTGATGCTTATTCTGTTTATTCTGGTGCTTCAGTTTAATTCGATCAGCAAGCCGGTGATCATTCTGACGGAAATCATATTTAGTATCATAGGAGTTTTGCTGGGCTTTGGTATAACGGGCATGACCATATCATCCGTTATGACCGGATTGGGAATTGTCGGGCTCGCCGGCATCGTTGTCAAAAACGGAATTCTTGTAATTGAATTTGCAGATGTGCTTCGTGAGCGGGGGATGAGAACAAGGGAAGCATTGATTCAGGCTGGCAAGACGAGAATTATACCGGTTTTGCTGACAGCGCTTGCGGCGATACTGGCGCTTATACCGCTGGCTATTGGATTCAATATTAATTTTGTCACACTGTTTGCTGATCTGAATCCGCATATTTTCTTTGGAGGTGACAGCGCTGTATTCTGGAAACCATTATCATGGACCATTATCTTCGGTCTTGCTTTTGCGTTCTTCATGACCTTGTTTATTCTGCCGAGTATGTATCTGATTGCAGAAAGACTGAAGAGGCCGATGCGTCGTTATTTTGGCGGAAGATGGGTTTCGATGATGGGCATTCCTCCGCTGACCTTTATTTTCCTGATTATCATGATTCCATATACCCTGATCAGACATGCAATCGAGAAATCCAGGAGACGGAGACAACTCGCTGGCAAGGGCGTAAGCGAAACATGGATTGGTTCCTGGTTTTAAATAGCGGAAAGCCTAAAGCTCAAAGCCTAAAACTTTTCTTTAAATGAAGTTTTTTCATCCACATAATGAAAAATCTAAAATTGAAATGGTTTTAGGCTTTGGGCTTTCAGCTTTGAGCCTGAAAGAATTTTAATTTTGTAAAAAAAGAATATGAGAAACAATCACGAGATCGATTATAAAATTTATGGTGAGGAGCTGCAATTCGTAGAAGTGGAACTGGATCCCCAGGAAACTGTAGTGGGTGAACCCGGCGGGTTCATGATGATGGATGATGGAATTGAAATGCAAACCATTTTTGGTGACGGTTCCCAGCAACATAATTCCAGCATACTTGATCGTTTGATGAATGCGGGCAAAAGAGTGCTGGTGGGAGAGAATTTATTTATGACTGCATTTACCAATGTGGGACAGGGAAAGAAGAAGGTTAGTTTCGCAGCTCCGTATACCGGAAAAATAATCTGCCTGGATCTTCAAAAATTGGGAGGATCGATCATTGCACAGAAAGATGCGTTTCTGTGTGCAGCAAAAGGAGTCAGTATTGGTATCGCTTTTCAGCGCCGGCTGGGCACGGGCGTATTCGGAGGTGAAGGTTTTATTATGGAAAAACTGGATGGCGACGGTCTGGCATTCGTTCATGCCGGTGGTTATATATTGGAAAAAGAATTGAAACCAGGCGAAATTCTGAAAGTAGACACGGGGTGTGTGGTTGCTTATACGCCTACCATTGATTTTGATATTGAATTTATCCGTGGCATACGCAATTGGATGTTCGGTGGAGAGGGACTGTTTTTTGCTGTAATGCGTGGCCCTGGTAAAGTCTGGATTCAATCCCTGCCGATCAGCCGGTTAGCGAGCCGTATTATTCAATATAGTCCGCAGTTTGGAAACAGAAGAGAAGAGGGGAGCATTTTGGGCGGACTCGGTAGTTTGCTTGGTGGCGACCGATAATATGAATTGTCAATTGTTAGTTATTAGTTGTAACAAAAAAAGCCCCGAAAGTTTGAATCCTGATAACTTTCAGGGCTTAGTCTTTTGTTATTCTTTGTAAGAATTATTTCCGGTTCGCAAGTTTGGAAAGAAGTCGAAGAATTTCGAGATAGAGCCAAACAATGGTAACGAGTAATCCGAAAGCTCCATACCACTCCATATATTTTGGTGCGCCCGCAGCAACTCCTTTTTCTATCATATCAAAATCAAGAAGCAGGTTTAATGCAGCAATGCCAACCACAAACAAAGAAAACACTATCCCCAGTGTAGATCCTTCATGAATGAATGCAATATCGACATGGAATATGCGCAGCACCATCGCCAGCAAATAAAAAATCGCGATGCCGGCGGTAGCAATAAAAATGATGGACCGGAACTGCTCTGTTACTTTTATAATTCTGAAACGATATAATATGTACATCGCTATCACGGCTCCAAAAGTCAGCAGTACAGCCTGAGTTACTATTCCCGGTGCGGTTTTCGCAAATACATTATTATAAATGGCAGAAATGCCACCGAGGAAAACGCCTTCAAATAAGGCATAAACCGGAGTCAGATAAGCAGCCCATTCTTTTTTGAAAATAACGACAATCGCTGTAATAAAACCGAGTATGGCGCCACCCATCGTATACGGCATAACATCCACCCCGTCATAAAATGCCTTCCAGGTTAAGGAAGCAGATGCCATAACGAGTAAAAACAGCATGAAAAACTTATTCAGTGTTCCCCTTTCAGTCATGACGCCTGATCCGGGAATGGTAATCGTATTCTGGAAAACATTCATCGCAGGATTACCGGACTTGAAAATAGCCATAGATTATTTGTTTAGGACTTGCAATTTAGTAAAAAGGAAATGTATTGTAAAGGGGTTCCTTCTGCTTTCGCTGCTTAATACAATTTTAACAATACGGATCTGATTTCTGCGAATTTTGACCAGGGGATAAAGTGATTTGCACCGGGTATTATGGTGATGTCGACAACGGATGCGTTCACCAGCATTTTTTTGCCATATTCGACGTTACCCGGTGGTACCCAGGTGTCCATAGATCCGTGAATAAAATAAACAGGGCAGGTAATTTTTGAAAAATCATTTTTGAGCTCAACGAGATCTTTTTTCAAATACCACAGTTCTTCATTGGATGGGCGCATGGCGCCGGGAACCAGGAAATTCAGAGGTGTTTTATATAGCCAGGGTCTCCATTTTTCAGGTTTTTCTTCTTTCGGATCGATAGATCCTGAAATCACGACGATTCCGGAAAATGTTTTCGGATTATCAGCGCCCAGTTTTATAACCATCGGGCCACCCAAAGAATGTCCGGCCAGGAACATGGGTTTTTGATTTGCCAGCAGATAGAAAAGTCTGCTGATCCAAATGGATTGTACGTCGAGATGTTGTGGCTGACCG
>DASXNJ010000186.1:0-3270 GCA_036495145.1 Puia sp. | reverse complement strand
GCCGGGCGCCGCTATTTTCAACCTGCATAAAAGAAAAGCGAAGTATTTTAGGAGTTACCGTTATGGTTAAATATCCATACCCCATCAGGGAACTATCATAACTATGATCGCCAATCACCTGACCGGTCGCGGTTTCCAGTGGAATTGTACCCCTTCCGCCAGTACCCACAACATAATACGGAACCTGCCAGTTTTCATTTTTAAACCTGACTTTACGGGTAAAGCGTTGATAATTGTGAGCGTGTGCTGCCATCACTGCATCGGGCTGGATATCCGCCTGTTTAAAAGCATCATCCATATCAGCCAGCATTTGAGTGCTGGAAGAATGACCACCGTTACTAAAAGGCGGATGATGTACGGCGATAACGAGCGCTTTTCTTGTCGAAGTACTCCTGGCTTTATTTATCAGTTTTAATGTTTTGACAAGCCAGTTTTTCTGATTTTGTCCGATCGTCTTTCCGGAGATAAAACCAGGGCCTTCGCCAATATTGGAATACAAAGCAACAATGTCGATGAGCGGAGCATTTAGCCACCAGTAAACACCCGGCTGATTCACCATTTCCCGATAGATTGTTCCTGCATCCGGTGGAACTCCCGGTTTCAACTGGCAAAAATTGCGTTGAAAGGCATCAAGGGTTTTCTTTTGTCCTGTAGAAGTCCCATCAAATTTAAACAGTTCCCCATCGTGGTTCCCGGGAATGGCGATGATCTTTCCGGGATATTTTTTATATGGAACATAAAACTGTGCCTGATAACCTTTGTCCGTATTATCATAATAGATCACATCACCAAGATGCAATAAAAAAGCCGGCGACTTCTCCGGATGATTTACATCAAAATCCAGTGTCATCGCTTCAGCAATCAGTTCCTGATTGAGACCGTTTTCATGGCCCGAGTCTCCGAATGCATGAAAAGATATTGTTCCGGCAGTTTCGATGGCATGAACTCCATCCGTTCCAATAATCTCATCCAGCGTCATTACCGGATCTCTGTTCGGCGCCGGAATCGGCAGGAGTTTAGTCTGCACATAGTCAGTCATTCTTTTTCCTTTAGCCGGACCCGTTACTTTTTTTACAGGAGCTGAAGGGGTGAAATAAGGATGTGCAAACCGGAGGATGTTCTTAGAACCCGGTTTGGGACTTGGGTGAGAAGGTTTGGCTTGCATATGTTTAAGTTTTTTGTTTATCCCCTGATTTCTTAAAATACTTTTTTCACTAAGTTTTTTCCGGAGTTATGCACTCATGTCATTTTCAACTTTAATATCGGGCTGATTTAATATTTGCAGTTTAAAAATATCATTGCGCGAATAATGTCCTGTTACATCAAAATCCAGTTTGCTTTTGACTAAATCCCTGAAATCGAGGTCGGCCACCAGAAGTCCTTCGTCATTCCACAGAGGTCCCGCCAGCGTTTCGCCTAAAGGAGAATAGATAACGCTTCCGCCTCCACATATTATTTCTGATTCGTCCATCAGCGATGACTGATATTTCTCAGGATAATCTGATTTTCTTATAAATTGATTGGACGACAACACAAAACACCTTCCTTCCAGTGCAATATGCAACATAGTCGCCTGCCAGGAAGATCTGGCATCGGCAGTCGGGGCCAGATATATTTCCACTCCTTTATTAAACATTGCCATGCGGGCAAGAGGCATATAGTTTTCCCAGCAGATAAGGCCGCCCAGTTTTCCGATGGGCAAATCAAAACTAACCAATCCGGTCCCATCGCTTTCAGCCCAGATATACCTTTCCAGACCCGTGGGTTTTATTTTTCTATGTTTACCAATGATTTCACCATCCCGGTTAAAATACAGTAATGAACAATATAAGGAGCCACCGGTGTTTTCCTTTTCGGTAACGCCCAGGGCGACATACAAACCTGCTTTTTTAATGGCATCCTTCAATCTGTCCAAATCGCCGCCTGATACATCTACACTTGCTTCATAGTAGTCCAGCCATAAAGACCGGCTCTTATCTGTTCGTTTTCCTATTACGGCATCAAAATCGAGCCCACGTGGATAACAGGGTATAAATGATTCCGGAAATAATAGAAATTCGCATCCCGCCGCTGATCCTTTTTCAATCCAGGAAATAACAATATCAATTGATTTTTCCTTGTTGAATAAAGCAGGGGTAGCCTGAACAACGCCCACCCTGATTTTTTTATGTTCCATGGATAATAATTTCTTATTGAAGTATTAAGGCGTTGTTCTCCTCCGTCAATTGAATATTCTTCTCCGGATCAACTAACAGCCAGACCATCCCCCCGCAAAATAAGACTGCAGAAAGTAGAATTAAGGGAGTATTAAAATTATGGGTGAGGTCCACAAGTTTTCCAAATACTATCGCCATCATAAATGCACCTACCTGGCCTGAAAAATTCATGATACCAGCTAAAGTGCAGGCGTTGTCCCGGCCAATATCCACACAAGTGGAAAAAGCATTGATCGAAAAAAACCAGATGAAAAAATAGGCAGCGACCAAATACAGAATTACCAGCTGATTGCTTTCGGTGATGCTTGCACACAAAATAAAAAATCCAACCAGGCAGAGACCCAATGTGCCAATGAGCCGGCGTGCAAATTTCAATCCTTTTGATTTTGCCAGATGATCGCTCACCCATCCTGTTAACAAAGCGCTTATAATTCCCGGCAAAAACAAAATTGAAGTCGCATATTTCATTTGATTTTCTGAAAAATGTCTTCCCTGCTGCAGAAAAACCGGAAACCAGGCAATAAAAAAATAAAGTCCCCACTGGGAGCAAAAAAACCCAATGATCAAGGCCCGGATACTTCGGTTGCCCATGGCAGTCTTCCAGGGGAAGGCCTGCCGGTGTCTGATAAAACTTCGATTATTTTCAATCAGGTTTCGTTCTTTAGAACTAATTCCCGTCATTTCCGAGGGTTCATTTCTGAACCATTTATAACAGATCAGAACCCATAATAATCCAATGAAGGCGATCACAAAAAAGGGTACACGCCATCCATACAACCTGGCGAGTGGTACGATGAGAAGAGGCGCCAGTCCGGCACCGGCACTGACACCCACAAAAAGGATGGAGACGGCTCTGGAAATTTCTGATCTGGGGAACCACCTGGAAATCGCTCCGGTACTATTTGGAAAGGCACCCGCTTCGCCCATCCCAAATAGAAACCGGGTTAACACCAGTGTGATCAGTCCTGTTGTCACACCCGTAAGGGCAGTAAAAAATGACCACCAAAGAACAATTCGTATAAAACTGGATCGTTGTCCTATACGATCGCCCAGT
>DASXNJ010000185.1:0-3892 GCA_036495145.1 Puia sp. | reverse complement strand
CGGAAAATAATCTTCCGGTTCCTGATCCTGCCCATCATTTTCCTGATCATACTGGTGCTTGCGGCGACTGCTGTTTTATATTATCAGCAACCACGGCTGGTGAAAATGGCCGTGAATGAAATCAATAAAAAACTTCCGGGCGAATTCCTTGTAGGCGGCAGTAATATTTCAGTTTTTCAAAACTATCCATACATATCGATTGCAATTAACAATGTCCGGTTTTTTGCAGACAAGGACACGACGGGTAAGACGATATTTGAAGCAGAAAAAATTTATGTTGGTTTCAATCTGAGCGACATTCTGAAACAGCAATATCATGCGAAAGTCATTCTCCTGAAAAATGGCTGCATAGATATCATAAAAGATAATGGCAGACTGAATATTCTGGATGCCATCCTGATGAGCCGGGATTCGGCAGCTGCAGCAAACGACACAACAAAAGCGGCCGACCTTCTCCTGAAGAAACTGGTTTTAAAAAACATGGATATTTCTTTTCTTGACAAACAAAGCCGGGAACAGGTTCATACACATATCGACAGGATCCAGTCATCTCTGCAAAGTGATAGTATTCAGATGGATGCTGATCTGCAGGGTGCCATGCTGGTAGATTATATCTGGCCCGGTGACAGTTCGCTGCTGCGCCATAAACATGTGGAGACGGAAATCACATTATCCTATAATAAAACATCCGGGATACTCGCCTTGCAAAAGGGGAAATTAAAACTGGAAGATGCGATGTTCAATATTACAGGAACGGCGGATCTGCTGCATGATAATATGGTAAATCTGAAATTCGCTGGAGAAAAAACAGACTTCAGACAATTATTTGCCTTTGCTCCTGATCATCTGGCAAAGGAACTGAAACATTTTAAATACGACGGACATCTCGATTTTAAGTGAACCGTTAAAGGAAAACTGAAAGGAGGAAAGATACCGCGCATTGATCTTTCTTTTTCCTGTAAAAACGGCTGGCTGCATAATACCGATTCCAAAAGAAAACTCGATTCCCTGGCCTTTAAGGGATTTTATACAAACGGTGCCGGACAATCCTTACAAACATCCGAGTTGCGTATTCTGGATTTCAATGCGAGACCTGACAAAGGTATTTTCAGGGGAAACCTGGTGCTCCGTGATTTTACAAATCCAAAAATATCCATGCGGATTAATTCGGAACTGGAACTTGAATTTATAGGCGGCTTCCTCGGCATCAAAGATTTGCAGCGCATAACAGGCCATATCAGTCTGAAAATGGATTTCAGGGAACTCGTTGATATCAGTCTGCCGGAACAAACCATTGACAAACTCACCGGCGGGATACAAAGTGAACTTACCGTAAAAAATCTGAGTTTCAGGATTCCATCCTACCCCTATATCATTGAGCATCTAGACATGCACGCCAATATGAAGAATGGATTTGTGCGCCTCGATACATTATCATTTCATGTGGGTCAGTCAGATTTTCATATGAATGGTTCACTGAACAATCTGCCGGCCATCTTTCATAAACAGGAGGAGCCGATCATACTTACCCTGAACGCAGGTAGCAATAAAATGGTTTTGAAAGAATTGTTTGCCTTTGATTCGGCGAGGAGTGCGAAGGCGAAAGAAGAAATCAACGGATTCAATATCGGGCTTTCTCTGGAGACATCGGTGAATGAACTGCTTCATCCGAAACCGCTTCCCAGAGGGAAATTTACAATCGATCATCTCAGTATTGCCTTTAAAAAATATCCGCATGTCTTTCATGATTTTGGTGCGGAACTGACGATCAATGATACCTCATTGAGACTAAAGAATTTCAACGGGCGTGTGGACAGCAGCGATCTGCGTGTGAGCGGACGGGTAAATAATTATGCCCTCTGGTTCAACAAGGTGAAAAAGGGTAAGACCCTGATTGCATTTGATCTGAAATCACAGCGTCTGGCCCTGAGCGAATTGCTGGGACGACGCAGCCGGAAGTATGTTCCAAAAGAATATGTTCATGAAATATTCTCGAATGTCTGGCTCCGATCGAAGGTTGAACTGAAATATGATACCGTTTTCAAATTCGCAAATATAAAAATTGCGAACATATCGGGCGAACTCACCAATCATCCCTACCGCCTGGATAGTATTCGCGGTAATGTAAAATTCAACACCGGTAACTTTGTAAAAATCGACACATTACAGGGGAAAATCGGGAACAGTGACTTCAATATCAGCATGCGGTTATATACAGGAAAAGATACTGCCAAAAGCAGAAAAGAGAATTACCTCCAGTTTTCTTCACGATTCCTGGATGTGAATCAATTGACGAATTATGTGATGACTGCAACTGACGAAATGGATAACCCGCCGGCGGATACTGCAACAGTCGCTGCCACTTCGGTCGTGACGCATGAAAACGGATTCAATATTTTCAGCATTCCATTTGTAAATTTCAATGCATCAGTAGATATCGGCAGGATCAAATACCGCCGGCTGGGGTTAAAAAATTTCTCCACCAAGGTACGTATGCTGGCCAACCAGCAACTGTACCTGGACACCTTTGGTGTAGAAATGGCGGGCGGCAAATTTGCTGCAAGGGCTCATTTCAACGGATCTGATCCAAACAAAATATATCTGAGAAGCAGGATCCGCGTGGATAATGTGAATCTGGAAAAGCTGATGTTAAAAATGGATTATCTCGGACAGGATTATGTAATCAACAAGAACATCAAGGGACGGCTCAGCGGTCAGGTAAAATGTTATCTGCAAATTCATCCTGATCTGACGCCGATTATGGATCAGTCGGAGGCCCAGATAGATGTGAATATTTATGACGGCGAGCTGGATAATTTTACACCCATCCAGGCCATGTCATCTTATTTCAGCGATAAAAACCTGAACATGGTAAGGTTTGATACCCTGCGAAACCAATTATTATTTAAGAATAACACTTTATCCATTCCGTCAATGAATATTAATTCTTCACTTGGTTTTCTCGAAATTTCCGGTAATCAGGGGATGGATAAACATATGGAATACTATCTCCGCATACCACTGAAAATGGTTACCCAGGTCGCTTTCAAAAAACTGTTTGGCAAAAAACAGGAAGAAGTGGATCCGGATCAGGTAGATGCCATTCAATATCGTGATAAGGATAAGAAAGTGCATTTTATCAATCTGAAAATCACCGGCACTCCGGATGATTATAAAATGGGACTGGGAAAAGCAAAATAATTCATTTCAAATAAACGGAGCCGGGCGGAAGTTGATCCGCATGTGAAAAAGAATGCAGATATTTTTTTTCATATTCAGTTATTTCCCCCATTTTATGCTGCGCTTTCAGGCTTTGACATAGCCCAAGCAAAGACCACCCATTACCAGGATTCCATATAAGATCTGCCCGGTACGTTTTCTCAGCCGCAGCGGGATCACTAAAACGAGTCCGGTTTCGTTGATCATTTTACTAACAGAAACCAGGCCTTCGCCGATTTTATTTTTTGTTTTACTTATCTTGCGCACTCTAATTTTCGACTATGAAGACGATCACCCGTTTGTTTCTTTTTATTTTTCTTTCAGGCTCTGTCAGTTTTCTGCATGCCCAGCACGAAATGGTGGATACCGCTGTTTTCCAAAAGATAAGAGGAGCCGAATTAAGCAGTTCCCAGATCCCCCAGATTGCCTATTATCTGACGGATGTTTCCGGTTCAAGACTCACCAATTCTCCGGGCTTTAAAAGAGCGGGTACATGGGCCATTGAATCGATGAAAAGATGGGGACTTCAGAATGCGGCTTTCGAACCCTGGGGTGAATATGGCCGCGGATGGGATATGGAAGAATTCAATATTTCACTGAAGGCGCCTTATAGCGGATATATTATCGGTTACCCACTCCCGTGGAGCTCAAATACCAATGGTGAAATTCGAGC
>DASXNJ010000184.1:0-5128 GCA_036495145.1 Puia sp. | reverse complement strand
GATGAATTTAGCTGCATTTTCTTTTTCACCCCGCACACCAAAATTCAGTATGCCACCAAAACCATTCTTCAGATATTTTTTTGCCAGTGCATAATAAGGACTGGAAGCAAGACCAGGATATTCCACAAATTCAACCTGCGGGTGATTTTCCAGCCACTGTGCCAGTTCCAGTGCATTGTCCACATGACGCTGAACACGTAAGGAAAGTGTTTCGAGACCCTGTGTGAGGAGGAAGGAATTAAATGGACTCAGCGAAGAGCCGAAATCACGAAGCCCTTCTACCCGTGCGCGAATCGCAAATGCCACATTGGGAAGTCCCAGCGGATTTCCTTCTCCGAAAATATTCCAGAATACAAGGCCATGATATCCTTCAGATGGTTCCGTAAATCCGGGGAACTTGCCATTGCCCCAGTTATAATTACCGCCGTCTACAATCACACCCCCGATGCTGGTTCCATGTCCGCCGATCCACTTGGTGGCAGATTCAACAACCACGTTGGCGCCGTGTTCAAAAGGACGGAAAAGATATCCTCCAGTGCCAAAAGTGTTGTCCACGATCAGTGGCAGATCGTGTTTGCGTGCAAGGGCAGCAATTTTTTCAAAATCAGGAATATTGAGTCTTGGATTACCAATGGTTTCGAGGTAGATGGCCTTGGTATTTTTATCGATATGTACTTCAAAACTTTCTGGATCATCGCCATCAGCAAAACGGGCTTCGATACCCAGTCTTTTCAGCGTTACTTTAAACTGGTTATAAGTTCCTCCGTAGAGAAAGGATGTAGAAACAAAATTATCACCCGACTGAAGAATATTCGCCAGCGCGAGGAACTGGGCAGCCTGTCCTGAACTGGTGGCTACTGCGGCCACACCGCCTTCCAGGGCTGCGATACGTTGTTCAAAAACATCCGTGGTCGGATTCATAATACGGGTATAGATATTTCCGAATTGTTTCAGTCCGAATAGATTTGCCGCGTGTTCTGCATTATCAAACACGTATGATGTGGTCTGATAAATAGGAACCGCGCGGGCCTTGGTAGTTGGATCAGCTGTTTGACCGGCATGCAATTGCAATGTTTCAAAACGAAGAGGTGCACTCATAAAATAACGTTTAGTAGTTTGAAAAAATCAGATGAGAATTCAGAATATAATGGGGCAGTTGGACAGACCAGTTAAAATATCAACAACATCGCATCGTTGTGCAGAAAGAAAAAACGGTGAACGTAGTTGTGTATTTCATGTAGCCTACAAATGTAATAGAGTATTACCAATCCCCAAAAATATTATCGCACTGGTTTACAGTATTTTAACATTATGGTGGGTAGTCCGATTATTATCATCTTCCAAAAAATACCTCACGGAATTCGACGCACAAGATAGATGCCATAGGCGACTACACTTACAGGCGCTTACCTTCCGGTAATTTTCATTTTCCCATCGGCGGTTGATGAAATCAACAAATCAGAAAAACTCAGGTAAAGTCAATAAAGAAAATTGCAAAAAGAAAAGCTGATGATCGCATATCGGTAAATTCTTACGGCCCGACTTTATTTTAGCGCCGTTACAAAAAGATCCTGCATCGCTTTCCATGAAGCCGTATCAGCGGCGCCGTTATAAGCAATCGGCAGTTTGAATTTTTCTCCCAGAGCCGTCGCATTCGGATTGCTGAAAGCATGCATGGCGCCGGGATATACGACGAATCTGTAATGGATGCCGGCTGAGTCCATGCTTTTCTTAAAAGCGGTTTGTGCTTTTTCCGGAACAAATTGGTCCGCTCCGCCCTGACAAACCAGGATATCTCCTTTTACGAGATCTTTTTTAGGTTGCACACCGCTCAGATCACCATGAAAACTTACAGTCGCTTTTAAAGGGGCGCCCAGTTTGGCAGCGTTCAGCACGATGAAACCACCAAAGCAATATCCGATTGCGGCGATCCGGCTTGTATCTGCCTCGGGATAAGTTGCCGCTTTTGCGATGGCTGCCTGCACGGCTGTCAATGCGAGTCCGGGATTTGTATAAAATGGTTTTGTAAATGCCATGGCTTCCTTTGGATTGGCTGCTGTGTCGCCCCTGCCAAAGAGGTCTGCATCAATCGCAAAATATCCGAGATCTGCCAGTCGCCTAGCCCGGCCCATGGTATATGTGTTTATTCCCCACCATTCAGGAATTACCACTACAACCGGCAGTTTTCCTTTTCTGTTTTCATCGTAGGCAATAAATCCTTTGGATTGTTTGCCATTAAATGAATAGACAACCGAATCTGTTTTTATCGAAGGTGTTGACTTTGTACTGTCAACGATTGCTGATTGGACCGTGTCTGTATTCGTTGATGATGTTTGCTGATTACCGCAAGCGACGATTGCGGCGCAGAGGCAGGCTAAAAAAATGGCTTTGATGTAACCGGATTTCATTATTCGAATGTTTTGGTATGTAAACGTTTAAAATGCCTTTTGGGCTGCGTGTTCAGAAGCAAAATGTATGCCTGCAGACGTAAATAATAAAATTACTAAAACGGAACAATTTGCAGACCAGTATATTCGATGTTGCGGAGGAAGCGAGTGCGATAACCGGTGCCCCTTTGATGAAAATGTCTGTTTAACAATTCCCGACTTCCAGTCTTCCAGACTTGTATTAAAGTTTATCCAGGAGTTCAACTACCTTCTCACGTTCCATGATCAGATATCCGAGCCGGTCGTTGCTGATACCATCTTTGAGCTGGTATGGAAATTCAAGTTGCCCGTTTTTTATAACCGTTTCAAAATACTTGAAACAGATATTCTGATATTGTTTTAATTCTTCGCCAATCTCGTAGAGATGGGTTGATAGAATAAAGAGTGAGGATTCTATTTTGATAAGTCCTTTGATCACGGTTGAGGAACATTTCATGGCGTCCTGCACATTAGTGCCTTTAAATAATTCATCGATCAGTACCAGCCATTTTCGACGGTCGCTGATTTGGATAATTGTATTGCGAATTCTTTTTACTTCATTAAAAAAATAACTTTCTCCCTTTACCAGGTTGTCCACTACATTGATATTACTTAGGATGCCGTCAAAGAGACTGATCCTCATTTTGTCTGCGGGTACGCCCATTCCCAGGTGGGCCAGGAAAAGGGCGGCTCCCACCGATTTGATGAAGGTGCTCTTGCCGGCCATGTTGGCGCCGGTCAGAAAAAAGAAATTACTATGCGGGTCCATTTTCACATCATAGGAAACGGCATCGGGAAGCAATATATGGCGCAGGGCCTTTATATCAAAAAAAGGGAATTCGGTATCCTCGATTTCGGGCATCACCAGGTTGTTTGTTTTTCCGGCCTGCGCCATCGAATACCAGGCGTCCAGTTTGCCGTAAATTTCAATCAGCGAAAGCACGGCCTGTTTGAATTTGTTTCTGATATAATTTCCATATTCCACCACTTCGTGGGCCTGGAGTTTATCACCTGATTTTTTTTCTGCGAGTGCGTGCAGCAGCGGAACGGCCAGCAATCTGTCGGCACGGTTTAGCAGATCATTCAGTAATGGCGGACAGGTTTGTTTTTTTCCGATGGATATAACGGATAACATACCGCGTATAAAATCCGCGAAATGGGTAATGGAATAACGTGTAAGGGAATAGTCCGGTGCATGTAATAGCTGGTACATCCGGGCGCTCACGGGATCGTGGGATGCGGGGATCTTATCCAGCGGCGTTTCATAGAACCGCTCCATCACCATCACGGTTCCGTTTGAAATGGAGGGTGCCCATTCATTTTCATATGCCAGGATGATCCCGATGATTTCCTGTGTCTGCAGGATCTTGTCATGCTGACTGAAAGGGTGATTAAAAAATTCCTCCAATTGAATTCTCCCGCCTACGGTGCGTGTATAATCCAGTTTGCCGAAAATGGAAAAATCATCCGTTGTCTGGAAAATAGAAAGGTCCGCGTAGGTGGTCTGATCGATCTGCATAGTGGTAGAATATGGCTATCGCCGGAATTCCAGGCGTTGTCCCATTTGTGATTCATCAAAGCGGCTATTTCCATAAACCAGGCGGCCGTTTACAAATGTATTTTTGATGGATGCAGGGAATTCGGTGCCTTCCAAAGGGCTCCAGGCGCATTTGTATAATATATTACGGGCATGAACATCCGAAGATCCGTTCAGGTCGACCATTACCAGGTCGGCATAATATCCTTCCCTGATATATCCCCGCTCATGGATTTGGAAACAGACGGCTACCGCGTGGCTCATTTTCTCGACCAGTTTTTCGAGGGAGATTTTCCCCTGTCGCACGTAAGAAAGCATCATCAGCAGTGAATGCTGTACCAGGGGCAGTCCGGCATGTGCCTGCAGATAAGAACCGGCTTCCCCGCTGATGGCTTCCAGCTCTCCTGATTGATTTCTGAAAAATCCTTTTTCTGAAAGGGTATGCGGGGCGTGATCGGTGGCGATCAGGTCGAGGCGGTCATCCAGTAGCGCCTTCCAGAGCGCTTCCCGGTTCTCGCGCACCTTGATGGCGGGATTACATTTGATCAGGTTACCCAGGCGGTGATAATCATCCGCACTGAAATGTAAATGATGCACGCATACTTCCGCCGTGATCCGCTTCTCTGCCAGCGGAATCATATTTGTGAAAAGGCTAAGTTCTTTTTCTGTCGACAGATGAAAAATATGAAGTCTCGATCCATGTTTTTTTGCAAACTGCACGGCCGTTAGAGATGATTCGAAACAGGCATCCACATTTCTGATCAGCGGATGATCGGCTGCCGTCAGTTCCCTGTTTAAGGAAAGAAAAATGTCGAGGTTTTCTCGGATGATACGTTCCGATTCGCAATGGGTGGCAATCAGTACTTCGCTTCCGGCAAATAATTTATCCAGGGTCAGGTAATTGTCCACGAGCAGATTTCCCGTGGAAGAGCCCATGAAAATTTTTAAGCCACACACATGATTTTTTTTCTCGTTGGTGCGTAATGCTTCTTCCGTATTATCATTGGAAGTACCCATATAAAAAGAATAATTCGCCAGGGAAGTTTTTTGGGCAATGCTGTATTTTTCTTCCAGCAGATCCTGGGTAAATGCGGGCGGCAGGGTATTGGGCATTTCCATAAAAGAAGTGATGCCGCCTGCGACAGCTGCCCTCGATTCGGTAAAA
>DASXNJ010000183.1:0-8320 GCA_036495145.1 Puia sp. | reverse complement strand
CATGAAATAAAATTCACAAACCTCAGCAAAATATACTGGCCTAAGGAAAAGCTTACCAAGCGTGATTTGCTTAATTATTATTATCAGGTTGCCCCATTTATCCTGCCCTATTTGGCCGGCCGGCCCCAGTCGCTCAACCGGTTTCCAAACGGTATTGAGGGCGAAAGTTTTTACCAAAAAGACGTGAAGGGAAAAGCGCCTGAATGGGTGCAGACTTTTGATTATCGTTCCGAAGCTGATAATCGCGAAAAAGAATTTCTGGTCGCGACGGATGAAGCCAGCTTATTATACATGGTTTCATTGGGATGTATTGAAATGAATCCCTGGTCGAGTACCATTCAGAAACCGGATTATCCGAATTGGTGTATTATAGATCTTGATCCGGATAAAAATCCATTTGATCAGGTGATAGAAACTGCCAGCGTAATCCATACACTATTGGAAGGTTTGGGTATCGACTCTTTCTGCAAAACATCGGGTTCTACGGGAATCCATATTTATATCCCTCTGGGCGCAAAATATACATACGAAGAATCAAAAGAATTTGCCCGCTCGATCGTTACGATTGTTCAAAAAGAAATTCCAAAGTTTACGAGCATTGAAAGACCAACGGCTAAGCGAAAAGGGAAAATCTATCTCGACTTCCTGCAAAACAGGCCACAAGCCACGCTGGCGGCACCTTATTCGGTAAGGCCCAAACCGGGCGCGACCGTTTCTATGCCGCTTCATTGGGAGGAATTAAAAAAAGGATTGAAGATGCTTGACTTCACCATGCGTAATGCGGTAGACAGAATTCATCATGAGGGAGATATTTTCAAACCTGTGTTAGGTAAAGGGATAGATATGAAAAAAGCGCTGAAAGGTTTAAATCTGCACACGTAAAATGTTCTGACGAACAAAAATTATTATGACTTGTGATTTTTCTTCATGTTAAAAAATGAGGCACGCAGATTGCACCCATTATAAAAACCCTGTTATGAAGTACACAGATTTAAATAAAGTCGTAAGCCCGGTCGTAAATATTTCCGAAAAACAAAGACTCATATCTGCCGTAACCGGAGGCCTTCTCCTGGCCATGGGTGTTTTTGGCTTTGGTAAATCTTCATTCAGAAGATCCGTTCGCATGACGATCGGAACCTTATTGATCATGCGCGGTCTGACGGGATATAGTCCCATGAAAGCATGCCAGGATACAGCTGAAGAAAATACCGCCGAAAAAAATGCCGGCACCCTCGTATCGGGGTAGAATCTGCCACAACTACCGGACTATTTGTAAATTCACGCATGACAAAGAAACTGGTTGTACTCTCCGGAGCCGGCATCAGTGCGGAGAGCGGATTGAAGACCTTCCGGGACAGCGATGGACTTTGGGAAGGTTATGACGTAAATGAAGTTGCCACTCCACGTGGCTGGAAAAAGAATCCGGAGTTGGTACTCGAGTTTTACAATATGCGCAGGCAAAATGTTCGTGACGCCACCCCAAACGCCGCCCATCATGGGCTGGCCGGATTGGAAAAATATTTTGACCTGCAGATTATCACACAAAATATCGATGACCTCCACGAAAGGGCAGGGTCATCCCGCGTTTTGCATCTTCATGGTGAAATCTTCAAAATGCGAAGCGAACTGGATGAGAACATTGTATACAGTATACGGGACGATATCCGGTTTGGAGACAAAGCCCCCGATGGTGGACAATTACGGCCACATATTGTTTGGTTTGAAGAACCTGTTCCCCTGATCGCAGATGCCAGCCGGCTGGTACGCATGGCAGATCTTATGGTAATCATTGGAACTTCTCTGGCTGTATATCCTGCTGCAGGTCTGATTGATTTTGCCGATCCCCGGATACCAAAATTCATCGTAGATAAAAACATTCCTTATACCAGAGGAATTCAAAATCTTCATGGCATTCAAAAACCGGCGACAGAAGGTATTGATGAACTGAAAGAGCAACTCATGAAATGGCTGTGACAGCTGGTCGAAGATGCTGAGGCAAACAGCCGAATCACTGGTTTACGGAAGAAAAACAGATTTCAGCAGTAAAAACCCTGTTTCAGCAGGTTTGAGCAGTAAATATTTTTTCAGAACGGGCGTCTTCAGCCATAACCTTATATTTGCTCATTCTCGAAATCAATAAAAACATTTTCCATGAACAAAGCAGAACTGATTGCAAAATTGGCCGACGATGCGGGTCTCACAAAAACGCAGGCTGGCGCCGCGCTTGATTCGTTTACAGAAGCCGTAGCCAAAACGCTAAAAAAGGGAGACAAAGTAACGCTTGTCGGATTCGGAACTTTTTCTGTTTCAAAACGCGCAGCGCGTAATGGCCGGAATCCACAAACCGGTGCAACCATCAAAATAAAGGCGAAAAAAGTAGCTAAGTTCAAAGCAGGCAAGGAACTTGCCAGCCGTGTGTAATAGTTTTTTCAATCGCATAAAAAAAGGACCGGCCAAACGCAGGTCCTTTTTTTAGTTGATGGCTGGCTGTTAACCGATGACCGTTGACGGAATTGCACTTCCATACTTCCAGTCTTCCACACTTTATTCAGTCATCAAGACTTTCTTCCGGAGCAATAAATTCAACTCTGTAAATCCGCATCAGCAATATAAAAATCGAAATAAGCAGCGGGCCGAAAATGAGGCCTATAAATCCAAATAACGGTACACCTACAAATACGCCAAACAATGTAATCAGGGGATGAACATTCCCGATCCTTCTTTGAAGCCATAGCCTGAAAACATTATCCATTGTAACAATCACACCCAATCCATAGATCAGGATAATGATTCCTCTCGTTGTATCACCACTTGCAAATTGTATGATGGCAAGTGGTACATAGGCGAGCGAAGATCCCACCAATGGAAGTATCGAAGTAAATGCCGTCAGCGCAAACCAGAGCAATGGTTCTTTGATTCCTAAAATCAGATAAAGAATCAGTCCGGCAATCCCCTGCAACAGGGCGATTAGCGGAATACCAACCGCATTTGATATCACCATCTGATTCATCTGGTGACGAACGCGCTGCAGATTATCCTTTCTCAAAGGAAGTACATCGTCCATCCAATCTTCCAGTTTGTTACAATTGGTAAGCATGAAATATAAAAGAAAATACATGACCACAAGAGCCACAATGGAATTTACAGTCGCACCCAATATCAATGGCAGTTCGGACAAGGCCATACCACTCAGGTTTCGGATTGTATCTGCATTCATAAAATGATATCCGACACGCAATTCCATATTTTTCAGAAAGTCCACCAGCGAACTGGTAATTTCTGTTGCATGATTGATCACATACCCTATTTTCGAACTGACGGTATTGATCAGAATAAACACCGGAAACAAAATCAGAATAAATGAAAACAACATCAGGATGAGGGCTGCGGATGCCGGTTTCCATCCCTTTGCCAGCAAACGTTTCAATTGCCTCCGCATCAGTACATAAAAAGTGATTGCACCCAGGAAAGAGGGCATGAATGATTTCAGATTGGTAAACAGGATAATAGCCATAACGACTAATATCACGATAAAGAAAAATTGTCTGACTTTCTCCGGATCATACGGCTTCCTCATAACTGTTCAAGCTTTTATGAAAGATACAAAGACTATTCAATGACCGGAACCCATTCTGATATCGGTTACTGGTGTGCGTAGGGCCGGCATTTCAATTTTATAAGTACTTTTAAGACAATCTGAAAAATATGCGAACAGGATTTCTCTTTCTTTTGATGTTTTCCATACACCCATTTTTGCCAGCCCAGACGATCCGCCTTTCCGGATTTAATGATAGCGATTCCATCGAAGAATTGAAAAGAGAGAAATCTTTTGATGATCTGATCAGCAGGGAAAACATCGGGAAGACCATACAGGATCTTTCATCCTTTCCACATCATCTGGGTTCGGCCGGCAGCAAAGAGGTTGCAGAGAAGATTCAACAGAAATTTCGTGATTATGGTTTCGACGTTCATATGGATGTATACCTGGTTCTGTTTCCAGTGCCCAAAACCCGCGTGCTGGAAATGACCAGTCCGGCGATCTACCGGGCACTATTAAAGGAACCCGCATTGAAAGAAGACAGAACCAGCGGACAGAAGGATCAGCTGCCGACTTACAATGCCTGGAGTGCCGACGGCAACGTAACAGCCGAACTGGTTTATGTGAATTATGGACTGAACGAAGATTATGAGGTGCTTTCCAGGATGGGTATCAGCGTGAAGGGTAAAATCGTGATTGCCCGTTACGGAAAGAGCTGGCGTGGCATCAAACCAAAAATCGCCCAGGAGCACGGAGCTGTGGGATGTATTATTTATTCCGATCCGAAGGATGACGGATATTTTCAGGGTGATGTGTATCCGAAAGGGCCATTCAAAAGTGAATATGGAGTTCAGCGCGGAAGCGTGATGGACATGGTGGTGTATCCGGGAGATCCGCTGACTCCGGGGGTTGGTGCAACAAATGATGCAAAACGGTTTGCTTCTCACAATGATGCACCCAATCTTCTCAAAATACCTGTACTTCCGATTAGCTATCACGATGCAAAACCTCTGCTGGAAGCCATTAGCGGACCGGTTGCACCCGAAAGCTGGCGGGGCGCATTGCCCATTACCTATCATATCGGTCCGGGAAAATCGATTGTACATCTGGAATTGCAATTTGACTGGAAAATGGTTCCCTGTTATGATGTGATTGCAATGATAAAAGGCAATGCGTTTCCGGATGAATGGGTGATCCGGGGTAATCATCATGATGCCTGGGTAAACGGAGCACAGGATCCAATCAGCGGACAGGCCGCAATGCTCGAAGAAGCAAAGGCGATTGGCACTTTGTTGAAATCCGGTTGGACACCCAAACGGACAATGGTCTACTGTGCCTGGGACGGTGAAGAACCCGCCTTAGTTGGGTCCACCGAATGGGTCGAAGATCACGCGGGTTTGTTACAAAAAAATGCGGTTGTATATATTAATTCGGATGAAAACGGAAGAGGGTTTCTAAATGCCGGTGGCTCACATGCGCTGGAGGGATTGGTGGATGAAGTCGCGAAAAATATTCCGGATCCTGAAACCGGAGTTAGTTTGTTTGAAAGATTAAAGGCAAGAGAGGTAGTCACTGCTGTGAGCCCCCAGCTGGCGAAAGAAATGATGGATAAATCCAAAATACATCTGGCTGCCCTAGGCACCGGTTCCGATTTCTCTCCGTTCCTGCAGCACCTCGGACTGCCGGTATTGGATCTTAGTTTTTCGGGAGAAGATAATAATGGTGTCTATCATTCCATTTATGATTCCTACGACAATTTTATCCGGTTTATAGATCCCGGATTTTATTACGGGGCTGCACTGTCGAAAACAGCCGGACACATTTCTCTTCGAATGCTGGATGCAGATGTGTTGCCCTTTGATTTCAGAATTCTGTATAAGGAGGTAAAAACATATACAACGGAATTGCAAACGTTGCTTTCTAATCTTCGGGAATCCACATCTGTCTATAACGAAATCGTCAGAAAAAAATATCTTCTGGTGGCAACAGATACGGCAGAAGCTTTTTCTCCGCCGGTTCTGAAACAGGAAATTCCTTATATCGATTTCTCTCCTCTGCAAAATGCAATCACCAGTCTGGGCAGGGCGGCAGATCATTCATTCGAAATTATCAATACAAAAGGAATGAGCACAAAGCATACAGACAGTCTGAACCGGATGCTATACCGCGCAGAGCAGGAACTTCTGCTGGAACAGGGATTGCCGCTCAGGCCCTGGTATAAACATGTTTTATATGCCCCCGGATTTTACACCGGCTACTCTGTGAAAACATTACCCGGCATCCGGGAATCCATAGAACAAAGAAACTTTATGCAGGCGGAAATTGAAATCAAGCGTGCTGCTGTTGCTATCAATAAACTGGCGGGATATCTTCAGCAATTGTAAAGGCAGGAGGCAGGAGGCGTAAGGCATAAGGCGTAAGGCTATTATTTCGATATGCTTCAAGCTTCACGCATCAAGCCTCAAGCCTACTTCGGATAAATAAAAGTTTGTTTTACCTTTTTCGATTTCCAGACAAAAATCATCAATGAAACCGTGTATGCAATTCTAATCAGCTGCACGTACGGGTCCTGTCGTATGCTGATCATTTCGGGGGGTAGTTTCATGAAATGATATATGGCCAGCAATAAGCATGTCGCAACAATATAGATCCAGGCATAATAAATAAACAACGTCGGGAAAATATCTCTTCTTCCAAAAAACCAATATATCAGGGCGCCTGTGCCCGCTGCTGCAAACAGGGAAAGAAATAATTGAAAAATAAAAAGAAGTTGGTATTTCACTCCGCCCAGTTCTCCCAGATGCGTCCACACTGACTCAAGAAAATAATTTGCATTCCAGAAAAAATAAATTTGAAGAACGAATCTCGCCATCAGGTTGATTCCTAAAAACATGATCCATCCACTCAGCGGCATTCCCGGATTACTGCGCTGATCGATCGTTTTAGAATGCTTATTTAAAAAACGGAATAAAATAGTAAACAGAAGGCCGAAGAAAAAACACAACCAGATACTGGCCCAGTTAAAATAGGCGGCGGATACCTGTGTTTTGCCATTTGCAAAACTGTTAAGAAATGTCAGGGAAAAAAACAGAATGAGTAATCGGCGCATCAATTGGTTCGGGACGTCAAACATAATAAATTAAATGCATTCATATTTACCTGAATTGAATCAATTTCCAATACACGCAACCCGGTTTATAAAAGATCGTACTCATTACTAAGCGCTTATTTTTCATCAAAATCAATTAACAATTTCACAGATCATGCGTTTAAAATTCATTTTAATTCCGTTCCTTTCTATTATAGTTTCCGTTACGCTTAATTCATGTTCAAAGAGTTCCGGAGGCGGATATGGCAGCACGACACCGACAACCCCAACTCCCCCGGTAGTTACCCCGGGTCCTGCGTTTCAACTCAAAACAGATTCCCATTTTGGGTCAATCCTCGCGGATGGGAATGGAAACACGGTTTATTTCTTTTCACTGGACGCCGATGGGAAATCGGCCTGCACGGCAGGTTGCCTGGCAGTCTGGCCTGTTTCCTATAATTCGGGCACTACCCTGGGCGCCGGATTGACGGCCTCGGATTTTTCGAGTATAACCCGTTCCGATGGAAGCAAGCAAACTACTTATAAAGGTTGGCCATTATATACCTATTCAGGCGATTCAGCCCCGGGCACCGTAAATGGAGATGGAATTGAAGGTGTTTGGTTTGTTGCAAAGCCGGATTATACCGTAATGCTGGCAGTAACACAACTGGTTGGCCTCGACGGTGTGCAATATGACAGTACCTATAAGGCCGGAACCGGACCGACCCTGTACATGACGGATGATCACGGAGTGACCCTGTATTCATATATAGTTGATAAATCGGGAAAGAATAATTACACCTTATCCGACTTCAGCAATGACGCCGTTTGGCCAATCGTACAAATCAGCACAATACAAAGCGTACCTTCATTATTGGATAAATCAGCCTTTTCCAGCATAACAGTATTTACAAAACCGCAGTTGACATATAAGGGATGGCCGGTATATAAGTTTGGAGCGGATGTGAATACAAGGGGCAATACAAAAGGTGTAAGCGTTACCGCACCGGGTACATGGCCCGTGATGGACCAGGCAAGTCAGTCGGCACCGCTATAATTATTTCATCCGATAGATAGCAGAAAACTTTGGATAACATTATTCAGATCATAGAGGGCTGTAAAAAGCAGGAACCGAAGAGTCAGAGGATGCTCTACGAAAGGTTCTATGGTTACGTGCTAAAAATAGCTTTTCGCTATGTATACCGATATGATATCGCCGTGAATGTGACCAATGACGGATTTGTAAAAATATTCCGTCATATAGAAAGATTCAGATACGAAGAAGAAGAATATCCTGAAAGACTGATGATGGCCTGGATGAAACGAATTGTTATCAACACGTCGATCGACGAGCTGAGAAAAAATAATATGACTCCGGAAATCGGAGGCATACCGGAACATGTATGGGAAGAACCTGATAACAGTCAAAAGGCTGACCACCTTTTATTGTATAAGGAACTGATCAGTTATGTAAAGAACCTTCCGCCCATGTACCGCGTCGTGTTCAATATGTTTGTAATAGACGGTTGTACCCACTTTGAAATTGCCGATACCCTGGGCATTTCGGTAGGCACATCCAAATCGAATTTATCAAGAGCCAGGGGTATTTTACAAAAGATCATAAAAGAAAAGGAGGAGGCCAAATCATGGAGCATTTAGAAAACGATATGGACGACCTGTTTCAAAAAGCAGGG
>DASXNJ010000182.1:0-2272 GCA_036495145.1 Puia sp. | reverse complement strand
GTATATTGTTTTGTCGCCGCGCGGCATCTGAGTATCAACCAGCTGGAAAAACAAAAGAGGCATCGTCACGCCGATATCGACGAATTCAAGAGTCATTTGTTTTATTCTGCTCCTGATCCGGAAGAATGTATGATCAGCGCGGAAATGCTCCGCCTCATTCACAACGTGGTAGACGATCTGCCGCCACGCTGTAAACTTTCCTTTAAACTGGTAAAGGAATATGGGTTCAAATACCGGGAAGCTGCCGAAATACTCCAGGTATCTGAAAAAACGATCGAAAATCAGTTATCCATCGCCCTTAAAAAAATCAGCGCCGCCATTCATTTTGATATAGGCAGAAGCATTCCGTTAATCGCCGGCCTTCACTAACTTCCACACTTCCACATTTCCACATTTCCAGACTTGTTCTTTGGGGGTATTCCATTATTTTCCTGTCCTACTAATATATTTCCGAACATGGACAACGATCGCATATGGAATTTAATCGCCAAAAAGCTTGCGGGCGAAGCAAGTGCAGGCGAATTAAAGGAACTCGAGTCGGCTTTACGCATGGACCCGGATCTGCATTATTCACTGGAAGCTTTACAGGATATGTGGAAAAAGCATTCTGAGGAAGAGGCAGCACAGTCCGAAATCGCTTTTCAAAGGCATATGGACAGAATGCAATCCCTGGGCGTGGATATGGGAAATACAGGATCAGAAATTCCCGCCGATGAATTTCCCGATTCTCCAAACCGTTTCCAAAAACGGAAGATGATTGCCTTTCTTTCAGCCGGATTTGTTTTACTGTTTCTTGGATATTACTATTTAAATATCCGGGATCCTTCAGCAGTCGCCATTCAAAAACCTGTTTGGGAGGTAATTACTCGAAATGGCTCCAAAAGTAATATCCTGCTTCCGGATGGCAGTTCCGTCTGGCTCAATGCCGGCAGCCGATTGACCTATGATTCCCTTTATGGCAACAGCGTAAGGGAAGTTTCCCTGAGCGGCGAAGCCTACTTTGATGTGGTCAAAAATCCAAAAAAACCATTCATCATCCATACCGGTAAAATAAATATCCGGGTGCTGGGTACGGTTTTTAATGTAAAATCTTATCCGGAGGACCGGACCATCGAGACCAGTCTGATCAGAGGGAGTATAGAAGTGAGTTTCCCTTCCCAATCCACAAAGAAAATAATTCTTAAACCCAACCAAAAATTGATCATTAACAAAACAGAGCCCGTTGCAACGGTGAATTCAAACCGCGCCAGCCCCGGATTGAATCCGCTGATCAGCATTCAACACCTGAACAGAATTGGTTCCGACAGCAGCATCACTGAAACCGCCTGGATGGAGAACCGACTTTATTTTGATGATATGTCATTTCACGACTTACTGCAAAACATGGAAAGAAAATATGGTGTTTCATTTAAAATGGCCGACGCGGCACTCGATACGATTCACTTTACGGGAAGTTTTCAAAACGAAACAGTATCACAGGCACTCGATGCGCTGCGCTTAACGGCGGAGCAGTCAACAACAGATTTCAAATATGAGATAAAAGGTAACCAGGTTTTTATTTACAATACGACTACAGGTGTAAACTCAACTCAGCCAAAATGAAAAATTCATCATGCATAAAATGTAGTATCCTGATGGTTTTTGTCACGCTGTTATGGTTTTCGGCGAATGCATCCGGGCAGCCACTTGTTTCCATACACATGAAAAATGCGGAGATCAGTCAGGTTTTTACAACACTTGAAAAAGAAAGCGGTTATCATTTTCTATTCAACAGCCGTTTGCAGGACATTCATAAGTTGGTTGATGTGGATGTTGATGATGCAGACATCACCCAGGTATTAAAAACAATTTTTGCGGGCACGAATCTTCAATACAAAATGCTTGAAAATAAACTGATCGTCATAACGTCTACAGATGCTGTTCAGGATATAATTGTTCGGGGAAAAGTGGTCGGCGATAATGGCGAAGCACTCGGCAGTGTTTCTGTTACGGTAAAAGGTGTAAAAGCAGGCACAACGTCCGATTCAAATGGAGTATTCGTTATTTCGGTTCCTGAAAATGCTGTCCTCGTATTTTCCAGCGTGGGGTATGTTTCGCAGGAGGTCAATGTAGGTAGTCAAACGACTTTGAATGTTCATCTCGTTCCTTCTACCGGCAATTTAAATCAGGTAGTAGTTGTAGGATATGGAACACAAAAAAAACTCGATGTTACCGGTGCCATTGCACATGTTAAGGGAGATGAACTTTCCAAACAACCCGTTCTTACTGCTAC
>DASXNJ010000181.1:0-8892 GCA_036495145.1 Puia sp. | reverse complement strand
TCTTTCTTTATTTGATCAAAGCCAGTGTTCTTCATCTTTGATACATAGTCATCCAGTGTTCCATCAATAGGCACTCCTTTAAATGACAGGTGCTTGGATGCATCTGAATTTGTCTGGGCAAAGGAAGTGATCAAAGTGAATATGAAAAATAGTGTCGAAAAAATCGTTTTCATACAGAAATGTTTTTGCAGTCGCTTCGCATTCCAGGCAAAAGTAGAAAAAGCACCGTTAAAATATACACAAAAAGGCTGATTTGGACTGCGCAATACAGGAACTATATAAAAGCCAAAGTAAAACAGCACTTTTCATTCTGAAGAATTTATCAGTTAAAAAAACAATCGCAGATAGCATGACCTTGTCTTATGGAAGTTAATTAAAAAATTTCTCTGTCTGAATCTCTTAACCGGTAATTCAAGCATTAAAAGGCTTATATTAGATTATTCAGTTCAATTACTTTACCTACACGAAAAAAACCACTATTCTTCCCATCTTTCTTCTGATCCATGTTTTCGTTTTCGGTCAGGTTACTACGGCGAAGCTGGATAGCTTCCTGACACTGAAGACTAAAGAAAATGAGTTTAACGGTACTGTACTGGTGGCCCGGAAAGGAGATATCATTCTGGAGAAGGGTTATGGTTTCAGTAATAAAAAGGAAAACCATTTGAACACTGCGAATACCTTGTACCAGATCGGTTCGGTCACAAAACAGTTTACTTCCGCCATTATACTTCAGCTGGTTGCCGCAAAAAAAATGATGCTACAGGACAAATTGTCGAAATATATTCCCGGATATCCCAAAGGCGATTCCATTACCGTAGAAAATCTGCTGACCCATACTTCAGGAGTTTATAACTATACAAACGACGCGGATTTTATGCGTAACCGGTCAGAAAATCCTATAACGCGCGACAGCCTGCTTTCGCTTTTCGAATACAAACCCCTGGACTTTTCCCCCGGCACAAAATGGAGCTATAGCAACTCCGGGTATATTTTATTGGGTATGATCATTGAAAAAGTAACCGGCAAATCTTATTTCAGGGTAGTCAGAGAAAATATTTTTGAACCTTTGGGCATGGAGCATTCAGGATTTGATTTTACGCATCTGAAAAGCGTTGATAAGGCAACCGGTTATGGAGTGGATCTGACAGAGCCGGTCGGTATCGTGGATTCATCCGTATCCTTTGCTGCAGGTGCCCTATATACTTCCGTCGGAGATTTGTATAAATGGGACCGCGCATTATATACAAACCAGATCGTGGACCAGGCGCTGCTTCAAAAAGCATTTACTGCATATCAGTCTTCCTATGGCTACGGGTGGATCGTAAGTGATGTATATGGCAAAAAAACCCTCCAGCATGGCGGCGGAATAACCGGTTTTGTCTCCTATATACTTCGTGTGCCCGAAGATCAGGTCTGTATTATCGTTCTGAGTAATGTTGCTTCTGATAATCCGTCAAAAATATCCAATGAAATCAATGGTATGTTCAATGGTAAAACAGCTGATTTACCCGTCAAAAGAAATGAGATCAGTATTGACACGCAAACTTTGAAAAAATATGTCGGTGAATACGAACTCGCGCATTCCTTTCACATTTTTATAACCCTGGAAAATGGTCATCTGTTCGAGCAGGCGACGGGCCAGGGGAAAAATGCCTTATATGCTGAAAAGAACAATTTCTTCTTCCTGAAAGTTGTAGATGCGCAGCTGGAATTCATCGACGGACCTGACGGTAAAACGGATCACCTGGTATTATACCAAAATGGCCAAAAGACAGAAGGTAAAAAATTGAATTCGGATAACGTTGGACCCATTATCGAAAAAAGAAAAGAAATTAATCTGGATACGAATACATTGAATAAATATGTTGGGGAGTACGAATTAGCACCCTCCTTTCACATCTTTATCACGATGGAAAATGGCAGGCTCCAGGTTCAGGCAACGGGACAACCCAAAAATGCTTTGTATGCCGAAAAAACTGATTTTTTCTTTTTAAAAGTCGTAGACGCCCAGCTCGAATTTCTTCCAGGTGCTGACGGAAAAACAGACCATCTTATACTATATCAAAATGGACAGAAAACGGAAGGAAAAAAGATCAGATAATACATGACCAGTATGACCGGCTGGGAAACCCGCAATGTTATGCAAGTACACCTAAACGCAGACCGTTTTATGTTAAAGAAAAACAAAGCCACTCTATGTTCAGCACTCTTACCTGTAACCCGGCGGTATCTCTTGATTAATCAAACATTCAATCGAATGGTAAACTCCGTGAACTCGCCTTCTTTTGAATCCGCATAAATGTCTCCCCCATGCGCCTTTATAATATCATAACTTAAACTCAACCCCAATCCCGTGCCCTGACCGGTAGGCTTTGTAGTAAAAAAGGGTTGGAAGATTTTATCCTTCACTTTCTGAGGAATACCATGACCATTGTCTTTAACCCGGATCTCAACCTTATTCCCGTTTTTGTGTGTGCTCACAGAAACGGTTGGTTCATAACCCGCATCCATACTTTTCTTCTTTTCATGCACGGCATAAAATGCATTGTTATATAAATTCAGCAGCACCCGCCCGATATCCTGTGATATCAATGCGATCAGACCGATGGATGCATCATAGTCTGTATTCATCGCCGCATTAAATGATTTATCCTTGGCACGCAGACCATGGAAAGCCAGGCGCAGGTATTCATCTGCCAGGGCATTGATATCTGTGGGTTCTTTTTTGCCCGTGCCTGATTGTGAGTGCAGGAGCATGCCCTTCACAATAGCGTCTGCACGCTTGCCATGATGCAGTATCTTTTCTTCGTTATTCCCGATCTGCGTTGCGATTTCAGTAGCTTCTTCCATATTCCCCACACCCAGCTCAATTTTCATTTCTGAAATTAACTCCCGGTTGATCTCCGAAAAATTATTTATGAAGTTGAGCGGGTTCTGTATTTCATGTGCAATGCCGGCCGTGAGCTCACCGAGGGAAGCCATTTTTTCCGACTGCACCAGTTGGGCCTGCGTTTGCCTGAGATCAACCAGGGTTTTTTCAATCTGTTCCTTGGCCGTTTCCAGCTTTTTGAAATCCTCGTATCGTGCATAGGCAGTGGAGAATGCATCCGCAAGCGCCTGAGCTAATTGCAGGTGCTCATCGCTCAGCGGAGTTGTATAGCCCACATACAACATGCCCTGATGAAAGGGAAGGAAATGTAAATACAGGTCAGTTGGACGATTTTCTACGAGGAATTTTTCGCCGGTGGTGATTGCATCTTTTTCCGCGAGAATTTTTGAAAAATCAATAAAAGCGGCCGCATCCCAATGTGGCCTGTACATTTCTTTTCTTTGCCAGTGCGCCACAATCCGGGATGTTTCCGGATGTGCATGATAGGGCAGGTGAAAAGAAGCGGCAATTCCTTTTCCTTCCGGAGTAGATAAAAAAGTTTGAACTTCCCTCTTTTCTACATCCATAATAAATACCCCGCAACGGTTGAATGGCACACCGATTGTCGTTAGCTCATTCCATATGAGAGGAGTGATTCTTTCCAGGTCATTGGTCGTGCGCATGGAGGCGATCTCGGCGCGGATCCTGTCAACCGAAGCGCGCTTGGTGGCTTCCATGGCCTGTGCCTCCGCTTTTTGCAGATCGAGAAAACGGGTATAGGTTTGTTGGAATACTTTTCCGAAGCGCATGAGGGTGTTATTCTCCTCTTCTGTATAAGGAGTGCCCGAAAAATTCTCGATATACAGACCAACATTTTCCAACAATACAGTGGATATTGCAAGAGCAGGACGACTAAAATAATATTCCTTTGTTTCCTCCTGCAAACCGGGAATTAACTCAAAAAGATCCCTATAAAATTTGTTTTTTTCTTCAAAGTCCAGATGATTGGTAAAGAAGTCTGTTCCCTTTTCTTTTGCTTCTATAAAACTATTCCAATGAGAACAATCAAAATAAGGAATCGTTACCCGGGTAGGAATTTCATGCCGGTCAGCCAGCCAAATATTCATTTCATCCCTTTCTTTGTAATCTATAATAAAACCGGTATGTTCAATATTCACATGTAAGTGAACGAATTGATCATATACAACCTGGATGATGTCCTTAAGTTCCTCACTTTTTTGCATGGCCATGGTTTTGGCCCGTACTCTTTCAAGTGCAAGCTGAATCTGCGATTCCCTCGCCTGCGCTTCAGCTTTTTCTAAATCATTAAAACGGGTATAGGTCAGATCGAAAACTTTTCCAAACCGATTGAGTATATCGAGGTTTTCATCTGACAATGGGGCATCGCCTACAGTTTGCAATCCTCCGAAATTGCTGAATGAGAAAGAAACAACATATTTTTCCAATGCTCTCGAAACTGCCTGTGCTGCTACAGGCACTCTTCTGAATGCTGATTCATGAAATAAATATTCGTCGTATACTTTTTTTTCCTGTCCTTCGAGTACATATACATCTTTGGTTCTTCTTTCCTTGTATCCCTTCATAATCGCATGATGAAATGGATAATCTTCAAACTTTATGTAAAAAGATTCCTGCGCCTTATCCATATCAGGATTTGCAGCCCAAACTGTCATTGACATTGAACTTTCATCAATGATATTAATAAGGCACCATGTTAATGCAAAATCAAGTTTTGTCAATTCCTTAAAAACCGTATCCACCAACTCTGCCAATTCACTGGAATTTTGCATTGCCATTGCCCTGGTCCTCACTCTTTCCAGACCCAGTTCGATCTGTGATTCTCTTGTCTGCGCTTCGGCTTTTTTCAAATCAAGAAAGCGGGTATAGGTTTGGTCAAATACAGCTGCAAATCTTTTAAAGACGTCATGAAATTCAGGGCAGGGTTCCAGTGTGATAAATAACAAATTGCCATGCGAAAAATTAGCGAGGTGGTGTATTTGTGTATCCGGTTGAGCGAAACCCGTTTTTTCTGCATATTCGAAATATTCTCTAAAAACCGGCATCGTTTTTAGATATCGGTAATGCTCCTGCATTCTTTCACCACGCATCTCAATGACATAAAATACTTCACCTCCAATTCTCGACTCATTGAAGCGGATAAAATTGGCGTCTTCAGTCAACGGGATCTTCAGGGCCGGATTAAAATCGCTGCCATCCTGAGTGCTCATCCAGGAAGTAAATTCCTTCGCATCTTTTTCCCAGATATTATATCCACAACTATATGCCGGTGCTCCCAATGCTTTCACCTGCTGAAATAATAATGCGGCTGCACCTTTCAGTTCATCACTATGCTGCATGGCTATGGTCTTCGCCCGAACCTGTTCAAGGGCGCCTTCAATTCTTAATTCCCGCTCCAGCCGTTCCTGTGCAGGATGAATACTATTCAGCGGCATTTGCAATCCTTCCTTGCTGAGTGGCGCAATGATGTCTTTTTCGTTTTTCATACTGCTGGTCCTCGTTATTTATTCCGGTCGGGCAATTCCTTTAAGTTCTTACTAACTATTGCACGCGTGCAGGTGGTACTTTTTTCTTTTTTTCAGATTTCAATTCATCTAAAATCGTTCCCCAACCCGAATTAGATATTTGAGGTGTCTACGCAGGTAAGGTAATGGTAAATTCAGTTCCCTGATTTTCCTTTGTATGTAACACGATTTCGCCGCCATGTGCTTTCACGATATCATAACTTAAACTCAGGCCCAGACCGGTACCCTGCCCGGCAGGTTTTGTTGTAAAAAATGGCTGGAAGATCTTGTCAATAATTTTTTGGGGAATGCCGGAACCGTTATCTTTTACACTGATCGAAATGCCGGTATCCGTTTTCTTTGTACTGACCGATACCATGGGTTCAAAGCCATTCATCGACAATTTTTTCTTTTCATATACGGCATAAAATGCGTTGTTGTACAGATTCAGCAATACCCTGCCGAGGTCCTGTGGAACGATCATGACAGAAGTGATCTTCTTATCAAAATGGGATTCAATAACCGCATTGAATTTGTTATCCTTTGCCCGCAGACCGTGATAACTCAGGCGTAAATATTCATCACAGAGCCCATTAATATCAGTCAGCTCTTTTGCACTGTTATTACCACGGCTATGCTGGAGCATACCTTTTACGATGATATCCGCTCTTTTGCCATGAAATAATATTTTCTTTTCATTCTCACGGATATTTTCTGCGATGGAAAGCGCATCGGTAATTTTTTCCGTTGCCAGCCCTTCATTCATCTCTGTGATCAGCTCTATATTGATCTCGGAAAAATTATTCACGAAATTCAATGGGTTTTGTATTTCATGGGCGATGCCGGCGGTGAGTTCACCAAGTGAAGCCATTTTTTCTGACTGAATAAGCTGTCCCTGCGTTTTTTTGAGACTTATCATTGTTTGAGTCAACTCCTGATACGATTCTGCATTATCCAGCGCAATCGCTGCATATACGGCTATATTACGCAGCATGAAAAGATGATAGTCGGTATAAGCATTCAGATTGAAACTCTGAACCGTAATAACACCCAGTTTTTTATCTTTTACCATCAGCGGCAGGAAGATGAGCGAAAGCGGTTGCTCTCCTTCATGGGGTGTCGACATTTGCTGCAGATACTTCTTGTATTCTTTGTTCAGATCGCCGATGATAATTTCCTTGCCGTTCCGGAAGCATATGGGCGCCAAACGGTTTTCAGCATCTATCTCATTGGTATAAAAAGGAAGCGGCTGGCCGTTTTCGTAAGTAGCCGGAAATTCAATTCTTCTGAGCGCTTCATTGTATATACCAATGCCGAATATATTGGCATCCATCAGCGCGTTTACATTATTATATACGGTGCCGATGATTTTTTCCACCGAGAGCGATGAAGATATCTGGTGGCCGATCTCACCCAGCAACTGCATGTTGTTATAGGATTGCTGCAGGCTGTCTTTCTGAACAGACAGTTGCAGTGCTTTATCATCAATTTCCTGTTTCTGTTTTTGCAAAAGCTGATTGGCTTTTTGCTTTTGATGGTTATTACGCAGCAGTAAGATGGCGGTCGTTAAAATCAGCGCCAGAACGATCAGTGCGCTGATCAGAAAATTCTGCTGGGCCTTTTTCTGCTGGTTGAGCTGGGCAATTTGTGCCTGATTTTTTTCAAGATCATTGTTATACTGGAGTACGGCTGTTTTATTTCTTACTTCTGCACTCAGCATACTGTCCCGGTAATTCAAATAGCGGAGATGAAAGTCATACGCTTTTGCAAAATCTTTCTTGAATGCATAGGCGTCTGCCAGCGCTGCGGCATTGTCACGCATGAACTCAATATTTCCTTCCTGTATCGCGCCGGTAAGGCCGGCTTGGGCGTAGTACAGGGAGCTATCCGGCATGCCCTTTTTCAGATATGCGCGAGCTAGTACGCCATAGATCCATGGTATAACGAGTTTGCTTTCCCTTTGATTTGCAGTCGCAAGAGAACTGAATCCATATTGAAATGCCAGCCGGAGACTGTCCATACGTGTATATACATCGGCGAGATTACTTTCATTTTCATAGTCGGGTGGCGTTGTGTTGTTTTCCATTGCAACCTTATATGCCTGGATGGCTTCGGTGTATCTGCCGGAAAGCCTGTATACTTCTCCTAATGAATTGTGCAATAGGGAAACCTGGCTTTTAGTTGCCTTGCCATCTTTAATTTCTGACTTTACTTTTTCCAGAACAGCCAGGGCTTTTTCACGATCCCCTATCACATTATACAATGCTCCGAGGCTTGTCATAGCGTCGATATACGCCGAGTGTAGATTTAACCTCTCCGCCAGGTGAAGTGTCTTGAGATCATATTCCATCGCAAGTGGATAATTATCGATGTAATTCTGATAAAATTCGGCTATTTCTATCCGGCAGCCCAAAAGCCGGTATTGATTACCGGATTTTTCAAATGCTTTCTCGGCTTTTTTCAGGGAATCAATTGCGCTTTTGTCTCCGCTTGTGCGCTTAATACGAAGACCAAATCTGTAAAGCAAAACACCGTCCAGCTCAGGATCGTCCATTTTTTTTGCAAATTCCTGTGCCTCCCGAAGCAGGGAATCTCCGGTTTTTTTATCACCCAGCCTGGCTTTAAAATATCCCATGTTTACCAAGGCAATACCTTCACCATGCCGGTACCCGATCTTACGGGAAAGGGCCAGAGCTTTGGCTGCTGTCTCTTCTCTTTGCGAAAAATCCAGATCCGCGCAAAATGACAGCTCGTTTAAACGGTTCACGCGGAATGTATCTTCCTGTGGATGTGCATCTAATTCTGTCTTAAGTTGATCGGAAGTAATCTCCTGCGCTGTTGAACATATTGAACAGGTTAACAGTAACAGAACCAGCAACGGTTGTCTCATGTGAATTTTTATTGATGGAATAACAGAATAAAACCCACACGCCAACCTTCTACGTAAAATCAAATCGGGCTTATAAGACTAAAATACGCAAAAAAAGTGTCGCGCCCCTGGATCATAACAAACACACCGAAAATACAGTTAGAAAGGTAAATCAAATGTTATTGGACTGAATTTACGTTTTGAAACTTCCACACGTAGACAAGCCGAAATGAACTGGTTTGGCAAATATCGCTTTAGTATATGACACTGATATTTGCATTCAGTGCGTCTATATAGTTGTGAATTTTATCGGTATGTGCATCTTCCTGCCAGCCTCCCCTGCATGGGCCAAAGCCGGCTCGTTCGCAGGGACAGCCGTCTGTATTCAGTGCATACAAAGAAAAGTTGATCGCCTGCAGGGCAAGACTTTTATATTTATCCGAACCGGTGGCCCTTGTATACATGGCAAGCACGGCACCGTAAGTTGACAATATTCCACCCCAGGGATCTTTGTCATGATCCTGCTCGCCGCAGACAGGTACACCCTGATGAATGCTCGTAAAATTTCTGTTTACAAATTCTATTAAATCATGTGCGTGTTGCTGCCATGA
>DASXNJ010000180.1:0-7158 GCA_036495145.1 Puia sp. | reverse complement strand
TTTGGGGGCAACCAATTCTCTGATCAGTTTTGAGGCATCCAGATTTTTTTCGCTGACCAGCAGATCTCCGATGCCGATCGCGACAAAGGGTTTTCCTTCAGAAATAACCGCAAGCACTAATAAAAGAGTTTGAGATTCTGCACTTAGTTCACCCGCTAATTTCCGAAGCGTTTCAGGGCCGATACCATCACATATTTCTCCAATAAAAGAATATTTACCGACAGTAACTACTTTGCTCAACAATTCGCTTTTCAATCGGGCTGCCTGTTTCATTTCCATCGACTCCGCCTTCTTACGCAGGCTTCCAGTTTCTGTTTGCAGATCCTGCAGCGATTTTAAAAGGTCTTTCGGATTTTTAACCTGATCCCGAACCGATGATAAAATATTTAGTTCCTGAACGATGAAATTTTCGGCAGCCGACCCGGCAACAGCTTCAATTCTTCTTACACCTGCAGCTACGGCAGATTCAGATTTGATTTTGAAAAAACCAAGTTCTCCGGTAGCCGACACATGGGTTCCACCACATAGTTCTATCGAATATGCGGGATCAATAGTTACGACCCGAACCACTTCTCCATACTTTTCTCCGAAGAGAGCCATAGCGCCCATTTTCAATGCTTCATCCCTGGGCAATTCCCGGATTACAACCGGTATATTTTCTCTTATTTTTTCATTAACGGTTTTTTCAATTTCTAATATTTCCTGATCTGTGAGTTTTGCAAAATGCGAAAAATCGAAGCGGAGGTGTTCAGCATTTACGAGAGATCCCTTCTGGGTAACATGCATACCCAAAACCTTTCTCAAAGCAGCATGCAGGAGATGCGTAGCGGTATGATGTACGGCAATATTTTTTCTTTTTTCGCTGTCCACACTCGCCAAAACGATCGCCAGCTGATTTTCTGGTAATTTCTCAGTAAAATGAATGATGAGATCATTCTCCCTTTTCGTATCCAGCACATATATTTTTTCACCCGAAATGGTCAGCGTGCCAGTATCACCGACCTGTCCGCCACTTTCCGCATAAAATGGTGTTTTCTCCAATACAAGTTGATAGAAGTCTTTACCCTTGATTTTTGCTTTTCTCCACCGGTTGATTTCTGTTTCTGAATTCAGTTCGGTATATCCTGAAAAAATGATTTCTCCATTTTCATGTACGGGCACCCAGTCGCCGGTATCCTGCTGACCCGCTGCGCGTGATCTGTCTTTTTGTTTTTGTAGTTCTGATTCAAAATCTTTTTCGTCCACTGTCCATCCAATCTCTCTGGCCATCAGCGAAGTCAGGTCTATCGGAAAGCCATAAGTGTCGTTCAGTTTAAAAGCGAAAGCACCGGAAATGCGCTTTTCTCCGGTGGCTGCGGCGGAGGAGTCTCCTCCGGATCCTATGGCAATGTATTCATTGAAAATTTTAATCCCCTTTTCCAAAGTACGCAGGAATGCTTCTTCCTCTTCTCTGACCACTCTTTCTATAAAAGCCCGTTGTTGCTGCAATTCGGGAAATACCATTTCGAATTGAATGGCAAGATGGGACACAAGCTGAAATAACAATGGTTCTTTCTGAACCAGATATGAATAATAATAACGTACCGCCCGACGCAGGATTCTCCTGATAACATAACCCGCACCGGTATTCGCCGGAAGCTGCCCATCTGCTATCGTAAAACAGATAGCACGGATATGATCTGCAATTACCCGAAATGCGATATCCTTTTTCTCCGTGTCGGAGCCCGTGTATTTTTTCCCGGTTATTGTTTCAATCCGGGAAATCGTTCCGCTGAAAATATCTGTATCGTAATTACTTTGTTTTTTCTGAAGAACACGCACCAGCCTTTCGAGTCCCATGCCTGTATCCACATGGCGGGACGGCAGCATTTCGAGTGCACCAGATTTTATTCTGTTAAATTGTATAAAAACAATATTCCAAATTTCTATCACCTGGGGATGATCCTTGTTTACCAGGAGTCTCCCGTCAGCAGATTTCCGTTCGGCATCCGGGCGACAGTCAATATGAATCTCTGTACAGGGTCCACAAGGACCTGAATCACCCATTTCCCAAAAATTATCTTTCTTACTTCCATTGACGATCCGGTCTTCCGGCACCCATTTCAGCCATTCGGCTTTTGATTCTTCATCAGAAACCATCTTTTCAGCCTGATCTCCTCCGAAAATGGATATATATAATAGTTCTGCCGGAATCTGGAATACTTTGGTCAGCAGCTCCCAGCTCCAGGCGATGGCTTCTTTTTTGAAATAGTCACCAAAACTCCAATTCCCGAGCATTTCAAACATTGTGTGGTGGTACGTATCCACTCCCACTTCTTCCAGGTCATTATGTTTGCCGCTTACTCTTAAACATTTCTGGGTATCGGCCACTCTCGGGTGGTCTGCTGTTTTGTTTCCAAGAAAATAGTCCTTAAACTGGTTCATCCCTGCGTTTGTAAAAAGCAGGGTTGGGTCATTCTTGGTCACAATCGGGGCAGATGGAACAATGACATGTGATTTAGATTTGAAAAAATCCAGAAATTTCTCCCTTATCTCAGCGCTTCCCATCATAATTAACAGACTATCTTTAAATCAGGGTTTATAAAAGCATAATAATTAGTACACTTGCGTTATTAATCAGCGCTGCAAAGGTACAGCGTCCGCCTCGTAAACGGCGTACCGGCACCATCGGACTGAATGAAAAAGATTAAATATTACTATAATACCAATACCCTCCGGTACGAAAAACTGGAAACGCCTTTGCGCGTAACCCTGCTCCGGATCCTCGGCTTCCTGTCAGCTTCAATTGTAACCGCCCTGATTCTTGTTTCACTTGCCTATCGTTATTTTCCTTCTGCGAATGAAAAAAGGTTATTGCAGACCAACGAGGCACTCAAGGACAATTATTACGTATTGAACGAGCAGCTAAAAAAAATGCAGGATCAGATTGGTGGTCTTGAAAAAAGGGATAATGAGGTATACCGGGCCATTTTTGAAGCCAATCCCATTCCAGATAGTGCCCGGGCAAAAAATATCGCGAAGGAACAGGAGTTCCAGCTGGTTCAGGGCATGGACCAGGAGAATCTGGCTCTGTCTATTGCCAATTCACTGACGGGTCTGGGGGCAAGGATTCGCGCACAGACAAAATCTTACGATGAAATAAATGGCTTTATCAAGAATAAGGAACAATTGCTGGCCTGCACGCCGGCGATTCAGCCCGTAAGTAACAAGGATCTGAAAAGAATCGCATCGGGTTTTGGGTATCGTGTGGATCCGGTTTATAAGACAACGAAATTCCACGCAGGTCTAGATTTTGCCGCCCCCATCGGCACACCTATTTATGCGACCGCCAATGGTACTGTTGAAACAGCTGGCAACACAGGTAATGGGTATGGAAACCATGTGGTCATTCATAATGGTTATGGCTATGCTACTCTTTTTGGTCATATGTTCAAGATCAAAGTCCGTCCTGGTGAAAAAGTGAAAAGAGGAGAAATAATAGGATGGGTCGGCAGTACGGGCAAAAGTACAGGGCCTCATTGTCATTATGAAGTGCATCGTAACGGCGAACCGGTGGATCCCGTATTCTATTTCTATAATGACATTACGCCAGAACAATATGACCGGCTTTTAAAACTGGCTTCTTCCAGCAATCAGAGCTTCGATTAAGTTTTTTCAGAAAACTTTAAGCTGTTTCGGAATAGTTTTTGTTATTTTTGATTCAACATGACAACGCTCTCCCAGATTTCTATGAAGTTTGTTGATGAATCAACCCAACCGGAGGAAGCACCGCTTCACAAGGAAGACCAGCCTGTAAATGTCGGTCTTCGCTTGAAAAAATTAAAGACGGTTGAAAATTCAGCAATTACAGAAGAACCTGTGGGGCCTGAACCTGAGTTGGTGGATGTGATTTCCAACGAAGAAATCCAGGTTTCGGATCCCGTTATAAAAATCAAATCAGGAAGAGGAAGGAAATCAATCCGTCAGATTTCTGAAGAAGCCGACCTGATCCAGATTCCTGAAGATGAAATTCTATTTCAGAAACACTATTACACGATGGGCGAAGTGGCGGACATGTTCCGTGTAAACCAATCGCTGCTTCGTTTCTGGGAAGCAGAATTCAGTATTCTTCAGCCAAAAAAGAATAAAAAGGGAGACCGTTATTTCCGGCCCATTGACATAAAAAATCTTCACCTCATCTACCATCTTCTGCGCCAGCGGAAATATACAATCGAAGGCGCAAAGGACTTCCTGAAGAAAAATTCAAAAGCTGAAGAAAAATTTGAAACCATTAAGAAACTTGAGGAAATGAAACGCTTCCTTTTGGAAATGAAGGCCAGTTTAGGATAATTTTTCAAGTTTAACCGTCATACCCGATCCCGCAATCACAATTTTTCTGCTCTCCATCAGGTTCAAAATTTCCATGTGCAGATTTTGTTTGATTTCATTGAATTCCTTCAAAGGAATCGGCGTAGTGAAATAATCGATATTCACCTGGAAAGTGGTGCCGGATATATCGTTTAGAAATACCGTAGCGTCACTGATAAAATCTTGGTCATCCAGCATTTTGCGACATTCACTAATAAAAGAACGGATCGTATCTACCGGGGTTGAAGACTCAAGCTGCAGCCTGATTTCAGCCTTTCTGTAAGTCCGTAGTGTTTGATTGTCCACTATACTATCCACCATTTGTTTATTTGGCACTGTCACATAAGTTTTGAGATCCGTGCGAATGCGCGTACTGCGTAAACCGATTTTTTCAACAGTCCCTGAAATATTATTCACTTTTACATTGTCGCCAGCCATAAATGGTTTGTCGAAGAAAATTATAAACGAGGCGATAAGATTTTCTATACTTTCTTTCAGGGAGAGTGCCAGTGCCGCACCCGCAAGTCCCAGACCGGTCCATAATTTACTTACTTCAAATCCAAAAGCCAACCCTAATACCATCAGTAAGCCTACAATGCCAATCAGTACTTTCAGGAAATCCCTGAAAAAAACAACGATCTGATGATCTTTGATCCCGCCGGCCACTCTCGCTTTCTCCTTCAGTAACAGACTGATAAAATCGATAAATCGCAAGAGCAGCCAAATAAAAACGACGATGAGAATTGTTTTGGCGATTCCATGCACAATGTTCTTAAAAGGAACGTCAAACACTTCGAATTCCAAAGCTGAAGGGAATCGTAGCTTGTCAAATGCTGCAATTGTAATAAACGCGATCAGAAAAATTTCCAGCGGTTCCAGTAGCAGCTTAACAAAAGATGTCTTATCGATTCCTTTATCCAGGGCCGCTGCTCCGCGGAAAAGCTGGCCTGCCACGAACTTTGAAAAAATACGTTTGAACAACAGGGCGAACCCGACAGCAATCAATACAAATAAGTATTTCTTTAGCGGGTTGTCAAAAATCATCTGATCCCAGAATCCGTTCATATCGTATCAATTCTTATAAACATGAATGCCGTCTGCTTTTAACACGTAAAGAAAATCAGGCATAATGAGAATCTTCATCGCTGGCAAATAATAAGCCGGAATTTGTTTTTTTTCTTCCGCAAACATCTTGTCTTCAAATTTCAGAAACTCGTGCCCGTTCCAACCCAGCATCGTTTTATTGATTACCGAGAAATGACGCCAGTTTTTTAAGGGAATGGATTTTGAATACCCGCCATAATGATCGAAAATAAAGGCTCCTTTCTGCGGATCAAACAGATACACCAGTCCGCCCTGATCTGTAACCAGTATCGGATTGGGCACAGAATCCATATACTGCCGTATATCATTTGTCTGACTGATAATCGTCCCGTCATTTGAGATTTTATTTAACTGACCTGCAAGTGCATCATATACCCAGATATTATTATCATAGGCAAGGCCAATACAGGTAACCTGGTAAAATCCCAATTGACGCAGATCCAGACTGCTGATATTATTGAGAAACCGGTCGAGTGTAACGATGGTACCAAATTCCTGATAAAAGAGAAGAATCTTTAATGGATTGCTGACGTCGATATAGGCAACTTTACCATAACGTTTCACATCATTATAAACACCCAGTGAGTCACCTGAACCGCTGTATTTTTTTAGTTGATTATCCGGAGTCAGAACGAATATATTACCCAGGTTATCTACCTGGAAATCAGCAAATGTTCCGGCAATGAGGCGCGATGTCTGCGGCAGGCTGTCAACGTTTTGCGCTGAAATACATTTCAGGGATGAAACAAAAACAATATACAGAATTATTTTTTTCACTTTCTGATGATCAAATATTCTAGTGCGGGATCATAGCTCTGTAATATAAGCTGTTCCCCATCAAAGGATGCATAGCTGAAATAATTGATCCAGTCTCCCAAATTAATATACCGTGTTCCGTTCGAAAAGGAATAATCAATCGGCAAGTGCCTGTGGCCAAATATCATATAGTCAAATGATTCTTCTAAAAGCTTCCTTTTGCAATATTGGATCAGCCATTCATTTTCCTCACCCAAAAATTTTTCATCTGTCTGCTGCGTGGCTACGCGACTCTTTCGGCTGAAATAATTTGCAACCCCCACTCCGATAGCCGGAGGTAGTATACCAAATAAACCCTGGCTGAATTTATTCCGGAATATTTTTTTAAGGAATTTGTAACCTCCATCACCCGGACCAAGGCCATCCCCATGCCCTATCAAAAATTTTTTTCCATTCCTGATAAAAGTTTTTGGTTCATAATACACAGGAATCGCAAGTTCAGTTTCAAAATAATTTTTCATCCACATGTCGTGATTGCCAACAAAAAAATGGATGGGAATACCAGCATCGGTTAAAGAAGCCAGTTTGCCCAAAAGGCGTACATATCCCTTAGGAATCACAGTTTTATATTCGAACCAGAAATCAAATATATCGCCTACAATAAATATTTCTGCCGCTTCGTCCCGGATAGAATCAAGAAACCGGACGATATATCTCTCCCTTTGCAGGCTGGTCTGATGATCGGGTGAACCGAGATGGAAGTCTGATATGAAGAAAATTTTTTTACCCTCTGCCATTTGCATGGGCAAATATAATTCACTGGGCATCTACGAGAAAAACATATACGTCTTTTGGCCCATGCACACCTACAACGAGTGTTTTCTCAATATCGGCCGTGCGGCTGGGACCAGTTGCCAATGTAATAAAGGATGGAATCTGGTCTTTATATTT
>DASXNJ010000179.1:0-1881 GCA_036495145.1 Puia sp. | reverse complement strand
ATATGGATAAGGCCAAGGCAAGAGGCAATTCGCCTGAATTAAAAAAGATCATGACAGATGCCGGTGTAGTGGGGCCTCCAAAAATTCAATGGTTCAGGATCGTAAAGTGATTTTGAAATAAATTTAACCGGAAAATAAAGGATCACCTCATCGGTGATCCTTTATTTTCACTCTATATAAATCTACCATACAACTTTGAAAAATTTTAAGATTACAATACCCGGATCAGCACGATTCCTGGGCGGATTCGGACTTTGTTGATTGAAGCTTTGATCCTGGGCGATCTGTTCCGGATTCCTTCCGGTTATACGCAAACGCAGGGAAATATGATTTTCAACATGATTCCTTCTTCCAATAAATAATCGTCTTCAGATGAATAAAACAAGCCAAAATGAAAACAATATGATGAATTATTTTTTTGCCGCTGTTTTGTAATTTAATCCGGCCGTTGTACCGCAGGTTATATCAACTGTTACACCTGTGATTTTTCCAGCGAGATCAGAAGAAAGGAACACAGCCAGGTTGGCGACATCGGCCATCATCGGAAGCTTCTTCAACATGGTATCTGATTCCATTTGTCTTAAAACAGGTTCCATGATATCCCAATGATTATCGATCGCATTTTTGAATACGGCTGAATCCGGAGAACCGCCAGATCGCATGTTCACTACGCGCACACCGTAAACACCTAATTCTGCAGCCAGGTTACGGGAAAAGAATTCGAGAGCACTGCAGGCGGGCGCAAAACCACCAGTATACGGATAGCCAATCCCACCGGGTGTAGCAGTCAGTGTTAAAATAATTCCGGATCCCTGATTCATCATGATTTTTCCTGCGATGGTTGATGTCAGAAACTGGGATCTCATCATATTGGAAATGGGACTCATAAAATCATCTGCTGAAATATCCACCAGTGGAATATTCTGCACGACCGGCAATCCGATGGCATTGAAAGATATGTCTACTGTCCCAGCCTGATCCACGATTCTGTCCAGGCAACGACTGATTGCTTTTTCATCCAATGCATCCACTTCGTTCACTTCCACGAGACCACCGGTATTCAGTATTTCGTCCGCTAATTTTAGCAGGGAATCGATATGACGTCCTGTAACAAATACCCGGGCGCCGGCATCTGCAAATGCTTTCGCCACCGCGCCGCCCAATGAGCCGCCTGCGCCGTATATAATTGCATTTTTATTTTCGAGAGTCATTGTTCTAAATTTTATACCCGTTCAGATGTAAATTGACCGATTGCAAAGATGATTAAAATTTTTAATGATCAAATTGGATCTCATAAATCGAAGGCCATCGCTTCCCTGTGACGTATATTTTGTTTTTCACCGAATCGTAGGCAATGCCATTGGTTTCTTCAGAATGGAAACTTTTCATTTTGGCTTCTGTTTTTAATCGGGATAAATCCAGTCTGCCAACTACTTTTCCACTACTGGTATCAATCTTCAGAATATAATCAGTCAGCCATTGGTTTGCATAAAGAAAGCCATTGATCAATTCCAATTCATTTAAATTCTGAACAGGTCCGTTATTATCAGTTACTCCAAGCGATTTTACAATTTTAAGAGAAAAAGGATTACGGAAAGTTATAGTACTACTACCATTGCTCATGAGTATCTGTGAACCATTCGTTGTCAATCCCCAACCTTCTCCTTCGTAGTAAAAATTATCCAGCTTTTTGTACGTCTTTTCATCATAAATAAATCCAATCCGGGTTGTATCTGTCAGCTGATACACTCTGCCCATTAGAAAAACAATACCCTCGCCAAAATAATTATTCTTATCGAGCTCCACTTTGGCATCAATATGTCCGGTTTTCAAATCAACCACACCAAAAAGAGAACGTGAGCTTGGAAAAGAACTGGTATG